>CAYSDI010000036.1:0-31965 GCA_964429745.1 uncultured Chitinophagales bacterium
CTTCATTGAATTCAAGATGAAATCCATTGCCAAAGATCTAATGGGCATCGTGACCTTGGCCCTGTGTTGCCCCGCCTAAGCAGAGCTACACAGCAGCTAGGGCAAGGGTGAAAAACCTGCTCATCGGGTAATGAACAGCTTGTAGGATTCAGAAATGCCGCTATCCTTTCTGACTTGGACTATATCTAATGAATAACTAGAAATCCCCAACGAACTGGCGGACTCATTGGTTCAGTTTGGTCCTGGCAGCGGGATGGGGCAAGCCATCGAAGGTACCTGTGCGTGAGCAAATCGCATAACCGTTAAGACAATCACAAAAAGCGAAAAACGCCACATGATAGGGATATTTTGGGTTGGCAATTGGCAAGTATACCCCCCCCCATTTCCTAATATTTGACGTTAAATAAATGAGAAGTTTACGTTAACCAAATGTATCCCCCGATAACCTCTACCACCTTATGCTTTGATCCTCAAAATCTTATACGAATTATTAACCTGCTAATTCAAGATCAAAAATATTCACACCATATTAGAGCTTGGCCCAAATTGCCTACTGAAACTCCGCAACGGCGCAAGTATCCCAACGGAAATGCGACTCTGTGCGAAGCCCTATCTGTGTAAAGCTCTTCTCGAGGCAAATTTTCCGGTGGCCCAACGAGCTTACACCAATATCGAGCAGCCATTGCAGCGCTAAGTCAAGCCCCGATTCCTGTCCAAAAGATAGACACTCGGCATAGCCGTGATCCTTGCAATCAATTCGCTGGTGACCGCTTCGATCTTGCGTTGAAATTTCCTTAGCATAACATTTAGCATCGTTGAACAGGGTCTTATCTACCTTCAACGCTCCGCAAGGCTCTCTGGCCTCTAAATCCCGCACCAGCAACAATTTGTAGCGAATGAATTCGCGCTGATAGCGCTGAGAATACGCTGCGTCAATTTCATAGGGAATAACCTCTTTGGCCAGGAAATCCTGTGGATACATCCGACAAAGATTGATGTAAAGCACAGCATCCTTTTCGTCTTGCGTCAGGTAGTCTGCATCCGATGCTGTGTTGGCCAACTCCAATTGTTCGGCTGACCAGGATTGTGCATGCGCAGGCAAAACCTGAAGTACCCATAACAGCAAGGCAAAAATGACGGGGCAAGGGCGGACGAGCTTCAAACAGCAGTATTTCAAGTACAATGCAGAAAACTGGTCAAATATTGCAAACAAACTGATCGAAGATGACCTGATGCAGAGCCCATCCTCACTTTCCGATACAGAACCGCCCAAAAATGCTGCCCAACAGCTCGTCGTTACTGACTTCGCCGGTAATCTGACCGAGAGCTTCCAAAACCCGGCGAATATCCAGGGCAACCAGTTCGCCGGAGCGTTGATCGGTCAGTCCCTCGTGTACATCGCCCAGTGCAGCGTCGGCAAAACGCAGCGCTTCGTAATGCCGCAGGTTGCTTAAGACCGCCTGTCCGGGTTGGACGGGTTCCTGAAGCACGGATGCGACCAGAGCGTCGCTAAGCGCAGAGAGCCCTTGGCCCGGAAGAGCAGAATGCGGGTGAGCAGCCGAGAGCCAGTGCACAGGCAAATGAGCAAAAAGACGGCGACGGCTGCCGTCAATGTCCAGATCAATCTTGTTGCCCACCTTAAAAACGGCAAGCCCGGGGCGCAGAAGCGGCAGCAGATCAGCTTCCAGGGCTTTCGGCTCAGTGGTCATGGCATCAAATACGTAAATCAACAAAGTAGACTCCCGTATCTTTTCATACGTTCGGTCAACGCCCATACGCTCAATGGTATCCGTAGCTTCGCGTATGCCGGCGGTGTCAATCAGGCGAAAGGCGATGCCGTCCAGGTGCAACACCTCTTCTATGGTATCGCGGGTAGTGCCCGGAATCTCGCTGACTATGGCACGCTCTTCCTGGAGCCAGGCATTGAGCAAGGTGCTTTTACCAGCGTTCGGACGGCCCGCGATTACCGTGGGCACCCCGTTGCGCAACGCATTGCCTAAGCGAAAGCTGGCCATCAACCCGCTGACTTCGCGTCGAATTTCTGCCACCAACTGCAGCAGTTTGGCACGGTCGGCAAACTCTACATCTTCTTCTACAAAGTCCAGCTCGAGCTCTACGAGTGCGGCAAAATCAATCAGTTGGGTGCGTAAGTCGCTGATGCGGGTGGAAATGCCCCCGCGCAATTGTCCCAAGGCCAATTGATGGGCAGCAGCGGAATCGGCGGCGATCAGGTCAGCCACGGCTTCGGCTTGCGTTAAGTCCAAACGGCCGTGCAAGAAAGCCCGCAGCGTGAACTCACCGGGGGTGGCTGGACGAGCTCCGGCCGCACAGAGCACGCGAAGCACTTCGCCCAAAATGAAAGGCGAACCGTGGCAGGAAAATTCTACGGTATCCTCTGTGGTGAAACTGCGGGGTGCGTGAAAAACTGTCGCCATAGCTTCATCTATGGCGTGACTAAGATCATGCACCGTACCATAGGAAATGGTATGCGACAATACCTGACTCAACGGAACACGCGCTTTAAATACCCGATCGGCCACCGCAATAGCCTCCGGGCCGCTAAGCCGAATAACCCCAAGCCCCCCTACCCCGGTTGGCGTAGCCAATGCGCAAATGGTGTCAGAAAGGTTGCTGTGTAGGGCCATATTAAAAAGAGAATCCTAGGCGAAAATTGAACAACCAACCTTCCTCGTCAGACCAGGTGGCAAAAGGATGCAAGGCTGCTGCGGAGAACGGTGCCAGCCAAAGGCCAGCGGTGTAGCCGTGATGCATGCGGGCTCCGGGCAGATCGGCATCGTCCTCGGCTTCATCCCAAACGCGGCCGTAGTCATAGCCGCCCAACAACCCGATGTCCATGGGTAAAATCTTGTTGTTCCAATGGCCGAGTTTAACGCGCAAATCCGTGGCCTGCGAGAACGCTGTTCTGCCGGCGAAACGATCATTGCGGTAGCCTCGCAAAAATTCAGTTCCACCAACAGTATTGGCTAAATAAAAGGGATAGGCATCGCCGAAGTTAGTCTTCAACCCCACCCGGCTGGCCAAGGTAACGGGCAGGCGGTTGCCGATAGTGAGGTAAAAAGTCAACGCGCCCCCCGCCTGGCCAAAGTCGCCGGGCGGCAAAGGCTCAACAGGCAAGGGTGATGGCGCTATAGCCTTGTCGCGCTGGAAAGCCCAACGGTGATTGGCAAACATATCTAAAACTATGCCTTCTTGCGGTAACATATTATTATCTATGGAAACAAAGCGCGCGCGCAATTCTGCGCCAGCGTAGTAGCGTTCGGTAAAATCCACCGCGGGCAAGCCGGACGCTGGCAGGTAGGCGAAGCGCCCTTCGACCGTTTCAATTTCATAGCGCTCCGCCATAGGACCGCCCATAATGCTCCAATGATCACTGCCCAGGCGACTCTTAACAAAAGGCCGCAGCGAAGCGCCCTCAATGCGCACCCAATGGTAAGGGCGCACCGTATCTACCTTTACGGTTTCGTTGCCCAGACCAAAAAAGTTGATAAAGTAAGGCGTGTGTACTTCAGCTTCCAGGTAAAAATCGAGTACGCGAAACGCATCGATAAAATCACCGCGGTACCGCAAATTAAAGGCCTGCGTTTCGGGCGCGAAATTGCCCACCAACAAATGACGGCGCCAGTACGGATCTTTGCGAAAGTTCTGTTTGGTCCAGGTATAACCGCCGCCCAGAAAAATTCGGTCGTCCACGTTGTAGCCCACATACGCCACAGGCAGCCCGCTGTTGTAAACAAAATCTTCTCGGTCGTATTCATTTACGTCCAGATCATCACTGCTGCGGTTGATGATCTCGCGCGCACCGCTCAACCGCACCCCGTCGGGCGTATCGTACACGCGCGTGCGGCGCACCCAACCGCTGACGCGGCTTTCGTCCTGCACTTCGTCGTCGCCAATTCCGCCGATGATGCGAACGGTCATGCCCTTGCGCGCTCTACCTTTGAGCATAAACTCATCGTCGCCGTCCAGCCCGTACAGGCGGACTTCGCGGGTTTCGCTGCGTACAAATGTTCGATCGTAGTATTTGTCTTTCATTTTGCCCTTTCCGCTGCGTTCGTAAACCCGTACGCGGGTATCGCCGTTGTCCTGACGGCGTACCTCAAAGTAATCCTTGCCGTCGGTGCCGGTCACGCTCACCTGGCGGCTCAGGTAGTCGTAATGCCGCAGCGCAATGCGTTCCAGATTATCGCGACGCGCCTGCAACTGGCGCGTGAGCCTTTCGCCATCAGCCTCCAAAACGGCAGCCGGCCAATTCGACAGGGCCACTTGAATCACCGAATCCGTCAGAGATTCCTGCAACTCTTCGGCCACCAGCGCCCAAGTCTCCCGATCCGGTTCATTCAGGAAATAGCGGTCAAAATATCGCGCGTTAAAACTCTGCCACCAGGGTCGCTTCAAGTCTTCGTGAATGCTAGCAAACTTTCTAATCCCCAATCTGGCTACCGTCCAGGGCAACACCCCTTTGAAACGATAAAACGTCTGATCGCGATCGCGGGGAATGGGCCGATAAATTTTGGTTCCGTCGGGGCCATCCATGCGTGCCCATCGCCACTGATCGTCGCCGCGGTCCCAATCGTGAATAAACAAGTCGAAAAGCCGCGAGCGCAACACAAATTCCTGGTCAACCCGATGGTCCGGGTCTTCTTCCAGCTTTTCCAACACATCCAGATAGCCCAAAATTTCTTCGTGCTCCCCAAAACTGGGCACGTCCGGTCGCCAGCCCTCAAGACGCTCTTCCAATAGGTACATGCCTTCCGGAAACAGACCGTTGTACACGCCCAAAGCAGGCTGAGCCTTTAAGTACACCACCTGCGGGTTGGTGTGATAGATGCCCGCCGCATCTGCCAATGTGGGAATAACCATTGCACTGTACGGATGAATGGCCGATATCTGGTCTTGCAGCAGGTTGAGCAGCACAATGTCGCGAAACTCTTCGGGCAGTGCTTTGGTCACGTCTTTATCAACAGAGCGAAGGGCATACTGTCGGCCTTCGGCTGTTTCCAAGAGCAGCGAATTAGACGCTTGTCCACCACCCTTTTGGATGGGAGTTAGGCCACCATAGGCTTTGTTCAAATCCAGCACCGGGACAGCAACCGGAACCGTCCAGGCCTCGCGGTATTGCGCACCAGTAAACCATTCCCGAAAGCTGTTCGACGCATAGCGCCCGGAGGCAGCCACGGTTACCGAGTCGGGCAACGTGGCAAATTCGCCCGAAAACAACTCAGCGACGGCCTCCGGACGCGGCGCCACAAGTTGTTGCCGATAATCTACAACAGGCCCATTTGCGTCAGGCACAATCGATTCCAACCATACCTGACCATCTGCATAACAAAATATACGCACATATCCGTGGGCCTCCCGGGCGTACTCCGCCGTCTTGCCGCTGCGCAGGTATTCCGTTTTTGCACCCGAACCGCTGACCACATAATGATGGCCATTAACGGGATGATACTGAAGCCCATGCTCATGACCGGCCAGAAAAATGACATCGTTGTAAGGGGCAAGAATTTGCGCAAGCCGATCGATCAATTCCTGGTACAAAGGGTGCGGAAGGTCCTGAACACTTCCCCGGAATTTGCGGTAAATGGGAACGACCGAACCCAGCAAGGGGAGCGGCACCCAGGCATCGTGGTTAATTTGCGTAAAAGGAAAAAGGTGCTGGGACAGGCCAAAATAACCGCCGTGATTGCCATTGGAGTGCAGGGGATGGTGCATGACCACCACAAGTTGCTTGTTCCTGTTCTGCAGCACGATGTCCTCAAACACCTCCAGGTAATGCGCGCGGCTTTTGACGTCGCAACCTTTGTTCATGCCCTTTTCCTCGTCCTGATCGTGAAGCCACCATTGAGAATCCAGAAAGATAAGGACAACATCGCCGGCCAACTTGACCATATCAGGGGTGCCGCAGCCATCATCCGGACGATAGCTGTTGCCCTTTTTCACGTAGTCTTCCACGAATTCCTCCTGCCGCTGCACCGCCTTTCGACCACCGCTGCTCCAGTGGTTCCAATCGTGGTTGCCGGGCACCATAAACACGCGACCCGGAAAATCGCGGGCAATGTCCAACTGCGCCCGCAAAATAGCCTCGCCCTCTTCGCGGTCCTTGGCGTCCTTTTTGGGCAGTCCGTCCGGGTACACGTTGTCACCGAGGTAAAACACCGCAGAATTGGCCCCGGCCGCCACCAGATCATTGGCCAACACGTCATACACCGCCTGATTGCCTTCGTCAGGAAGTTCTCCACAATCGCCGATGGCAAAGAGGGTCTGAACCGGCTCAGCTATGGGCAGCTGTTGCTCCTGCCAGCCCAATTGCTCCGGTGCCACGTAGGCCTGCCTAACGGTGCTGCACGAAGCCAAAGTCAGGGCACACAGGGCCAAAATGGCGTTGCTGATCAGGCCCTTCCCCCGTTCGATGGCCGCTAAAAAACTCCGCTGCGTACTTGTCTCACCCATTGCAGCCCCAAAGGTCGCAAAGCCCGGGGGAAAGGTGTACGTCCGCTCCGCAACTTTGCTGCCCTGCCTCATGGGCCACAGCTTGCCCCAATGGGCTCCGGTTTGCTTCCGTGCGTTTGCATGCGTTTGCATGCGTTTGCATGCGTTTGCATGCGTTTGCATGCGTTTGCAGAAACTCGTTGCTATTGCTTCACAATCTTCCGGGGAAGCGTCTGCGCTCCATCCACAGCGCGCAAGTGAACCACCTAGAGCCCAGCGGGTTGCGCCGTCAGGTCGAAGGGGGTTGTTTGCTCGTGCCACTGCCGCAGCACTTCACGGCCGTAGAGGTCATGGACGATTAGCCAGCCAGCTTGGTCACTTTGCAAAGTGGAGAGGCCATTGCTTGTGGTGGGGAAAACGGACCAGTTTTCATGGGGTGTTGGGTGATGGAAGAATCCGTTCTGAGTGGTGTCTTGCGGGGATAGGGTGTCGCATGGGCTACCCACGAGCGGGCCGAGGTCGTAGTTGGCGAAGTTGGGGAGGGAGAAGCCTGTATTTATAGCCCCTCCAAGGTATAAGCCGAAGGTATCGAACTGACAATCCAGTCCAAAGGCATTGGGATTTGTTATAACTCCTAAATATTGTGATAATGTATCAAACTCAAAGCTGGGAAGTGCTCTGCGGTAATTGACGTAGATTCTATCATCGTCGCCCAATAATAGATTCCCACCAACAATTCCGAATGAGTTTGGCCCTCTCAAGTCAAAGATTAGAGTGTCAAATAATTGACTATCGGCCAGGGATATTTAATATAGTCTAGTATCCTTTATATTAAAATAATAAATCCTACTGCCATCAGGCGAAAATGTTACACCATAAGCATACTGGCCACATCCTCTACTGGTTATTGTGTCAATGAACTCGATATGTCCTTCACAACGGTCAAAATGGTATAGTGCAACTGCGGATCGAGATGTAAAACAACTTCCATATGTATGAGTTAGCGCTAAAAGGTCTCCATGAGGGGCAAAAGTCATATTCCCCAAAAAGTTTAATTCATAATCACTGGTTTGCACTCCCACACCAACGATTCCATCTGGTGTTAGTATTGCCAGTAAAAATTCATCGCTATAAATACTACCTCCCCTCTTTCTCACAATCCACCAATCTCTGCCATTGGCATGTGCATTACAGCGTTCAATTGCTCTGCCACTGGTTCATCCCAAACACTTTCATACCTAAAGCTATCCACTTTACCACCCAATCCGCCAGCAAGTAACCGATCAATTTTAGACAAGTACACCTTGTCATCCGCATCGTTCATGGCCAAAAACGCAGCATATCGACCCGATGAGTCGCCTGGCCAGCGCAGAAACAGTGACCCATTGGCCTTGGAAGAAGATGGTGGGACATCCAATGCCGGAAAAGTGTCACTGTTAAACAAAGGGAGAAAGTTCCTATTCCATATCTTCACATCATTAGAGTAATACAAAAGGTTCCCTTCCTTATCGGATATACACGACCCTCCTTCTTGTGAAAAGTAATCTTCTACACCAGGCAAAACCGTTGGGCCAGCATCATTGAATTCAAGATGAAATCCATTGCCAAAGATCCAATGGGCAGCATGACCTTGGCCCTGTGTTGCCCCGCCTAAGCAGAGCAAAACAGCAGCCAGGGCAAGGGTGAAAAACCTGCTCATCGGGTAATGAACAGCTTGTAGGATTCAGAATTGCCGCTATCCTTTCTGACTTGGACTACATCTAATGAATAACTAGAAAAACCCAGCGAACTGGCGGATTCATTGATCCGGTTTGGTCCTGGCAGCGGGATGGGGCAAGCCATCGAAGGCACCTGTGCGTGAGAGAATCGCATACCCAAGAAGATAGCTAAAAACAGCGTCAAAGTTCGCATGGCAGGAGGTTTAATGCTTAAGAATTGGCAAATATACCCCCCCCCCCACAATTCCAAATTTTCTGTATTAACTAATTGCACTTTTTATGTTAACCAAACGTATCCCCCCATAACCTCTACCACCTTATGCTTTCACAATCAATATCTTATGCGCTAAACCTGCGTTTGTAGAGAATTCAACATTTGAGTTGAAACCCGAAAAACTTTTCAACCTACGCATTGATTGCCGCAGTAAAATCTCGATCCATTTGGTGCCAAGGGCGTTGCAGTCTAACAACCGGGTCCTATCCCACCTGAGCTAGCCCGATTGCCGCACAGAATCTGGCCGATCTCCCCAGCAATCTCCTTGCCCAAAACGCTACAAGACGCTGGGCTAAACTCCTTTCTGCACCGGCCACCCCGATTATTTATCCACACCTTATTCCTTTTCCAGACCCTTTTTGCCCGTTGCCGTGCCTCATCGCTAGGTTAGCATCAGAAAGCAGCCAATCGATAAGAAACAACAATAAATGTTATGGCGCAAGAACGCGTCATAGCAACGCAAGGGGTCACGAATGATTTCATGTTGCGGCTGTGCGCCACAAGCGCATAGCCCAGGGTTTGGTTTGGTTGGGCGGGCGGTTGCCTATGAGCCGCCCGTTTGAAAATTCCGGGAGGCTTCTTGCCTTTCCCGTCTATGATAGCCGGCGGCCGGCGCGCGGGGAACGCGCGCCCGGCCCTGCCGGATTACTACCACAGTTCGATAGGACTATTGCAAGAGGGGATAACTGGCACCAGCTTGGTAACATATCATGATTATAAGGGAATAGTTAATATAAAGTTAAAAGGGGAATTTGGTAAAATTTTGAAGTATTCGATCTGTTTTGGGTAAGAAATGGTCTAACAATAGATAAAGATCAGGACTACCAAAGGTAAAATTGAGTAGTTTAGGCCAATGGAAAAACCAAATACCATACTGCTCAAACAAATTAAAAAAATAATCAGAGACAAGGAGCCTGGAGCAAAGATTTATTTTTATGGGTCACGTAGTAGAGGTGAGTTTAGAAAGGATTCGGACCTGGATTTACTCATCCTTCTGCCCTCCGATTCCACTTCTTCGATTTTGGAGCATGCTATTGCCTATTCTTCATATGACCTGGAATTTGATCATGGAGTGGCATTTAGCCCTATGATTTATACTGAACGCGATTGGAATACAAAGTATAAATATACATTTATTTATAAAAATATTATGCGTGAAGCTCAACTATTATGAAAGAGTACCGCCCTGAGGATTATATTCAATATCGGATTCAGCGTGCTTGGGAAACTATTGCAGAAGTTCAAGTTCACATAGACAACAAGTTTTGGAATACGGCAATCAACTTTTACATATCACAATCCCAAATAATGCATTTGCCCAAACACCCCCAATCTCTCGCCCGCATAAAATATACCATTTAAACACCCATGAACATCCTCATGGTATGCCTGGGCAACATCTGCCGCTCGCCGCTGGCGCAGGGCATTTTGGAGGCCAAAATTGCTCAACTGAGCCTTCAATGGACCGTAGATTCGGCGGGAACAGGCTCCTGGCATGCCGGTGATCCGCCCGACCCACGGTCAGTGGCCATTGCCAGAAAGTACGGACTAGACATCAGCGGGCAGCGGGCGCGACAAGTGCGGTCGGTTGATTTTGAAGCGTTTAACCTGCTCGTAGCCATGGACGCTTCGAACTACCAGGATTTGATGCAAATGGCTTTAAACGACCAGGAAAAAGCTAAAATCAAGCTGATGCGCAACTTCCCTGAACCTGGGCAAAATCGGGGGGTGCCGGATCCTTATTGGGATGATGACGGTTTTGACAAGGTGTACCATATGTTGGATCAAGCCTGTGAACACCTGATCAGGACAGTGACCGCCACAGGAGGCCCGGGCTAAATGGCACGTATTCCGGCGATCCCGCCTATTTTTGCTGCAGGGCCAGGAAAATGGTCCGGATGCTGATGAACGTACGACCCGCCCTTCCCAAGGGAACACGAGATTTTAATGCCGAACAGGTAGTTAAGCGCAATTTCATTCGCGATACCATTGTCGGGGCCTATGAACGCTTTGGCTTTGAGCCGCTGGAGACCCCGGCCATGGAACTGCTCAGCACGCTCACCGGCAAGTACGGTGCCGAAGGCGACCAATTGCTGTTCCGCATCCTTAAATCGGGCGATTTTCTGCGCAGCGCCGATGCCACCGCCCTGAGCAAAAAGGATGCGCGTGCTGTGCTGCCCGAAATAGCCGAAAAGGGGTTGCGCTACGACCTGACCGTGCCCTTTGCCCGCTACGTGGTCATGAACCAGCACAACCTGACCATGCCCTTCCGCCGCTACCAGGTGCAACCCGTATGGCGGGCTGACCGCCCTCAAAAAGGTCGCTACCAGGAATTCTGGCAGTGCGATGCCGACGTGGTGGGCACCAATTCTATGTTGAGCGAAGTGGAGTTCATCCAGATCTACCACGAGGTGTTTCAGAAGCTGGGCATCAAAGCCAAACTGCGGATCAACAACCGTAAGATACTACATGGTATGGCGTCGCTCATCAAGGCGCATGAGTTTTTCATTCCCATCTGCACGGCCATTGATAAAATGGACAAAATCGGGGCGGAAGGAGTGCGCGAAGAATTGCTGCGGCTTGGCTTAAGCAATGATCAGGTGGCCGAATTGGAACAATTGCTGGCATTGGAGGGCTCCAACATGATGCGGCTCAACGAGCTGGCTGACCGCTTTGCGGGCAGTTGGATTGAACCCAAAGGCATTGAAGAAATGTGGGAAATCCTCTCGTACACCAGTCAACTAGGTCTGGAATCGCTGCAGGTTCAGTTTGATCTTTCGCTGGCTCGCGGGTTGAGTTACTACACCGGAACCATCTTTGAAGCGGTAGCTCCTGATCACGCTATCGGGAGCATTTCCGGAGGGGGCCGCTACGATGATCTCACCGGCATTTTTGGACTTCCGGATATGTCGGGCGTCGGCATATCATTTGGTCTGGAACGCCTTTTCGACATCCTGGAAGACCAGGGCTGGCCTGTTAATTTCAGCCGGACGGGCACCCGTGTGGTGTTTCTGCCCTTTGAAGCGCAGGGCATTCCCAGGGCACTGGAATGTTTGCAACAGGTGCGCGCTGCCGGCATCAAAGCCGAACTTTATCCCGATGTGGAGGTGAAAATGGGCAAGAAAGTCAAGTACGCTGACAAGCGCGGCATACCTTTTGCTGCGGTTTTGGGTCCGGACGAAATAGCTTCGGACACCGTCACGCTCAAAGAGTTGGCCACCGGCAATCAAGAGAGCCTGAGCCTGGATGAGCTGGTGAATCGGTTGCTGGCCTGAACGGTCCGGAAACCCGGAACCCCGCATGTTAGCGCCAGTTGGGCACCCGGTTTTTTACCGGGCTTATTGCCCAACCAAAACGATGCTGCGGCTCAGCCCCCCTTCGACCCATTCCACGTGGTACATGCCGGCGGGTAGATCGCTCAGATCGGTCTGACCGACCGAATCAGCATCAAGCGATAAGGTTCGCACCAGGCGGCCATCATCCGAAAGGATGCGCAGCGCAGCGGGGCCCCTTAAACCGGAAGGTAATGCCTGAAAGACGCCGCTTGTAGGATTTGGCCAGAGCGAGAGATCCGTCAAATCATCACTGCCTGCCTCTTCCCGTGCCACAGGCAACGGGGGAAGCGTCTTGAACAACACGCTGGTGTAGGTCTGGCCCACATACGTGGGTGCTCCGCCCAAATTGCGGCAAATGCTGACCAGGTATGCACGGTAGAATTTCTTGGACAACAGCGGCGTTAACAGGCGTTGGCTTAGGCCAGGGCCAACAGGCACCTGGCGCAACGGCTGACCCGGCGATTGGATATACAGCAAGGTACCCCCCACGGACTCATCTCTGGGTTCCCAAGAAAGCATCGCATTGGTAGACGTTGGATTTGCCGCGGGACCAAACGGAGGCAAACAAGGCGAGGTTTCAAAGTTCATGGGGTACGACCAATCGCTTTCACCGCCTTCGGTGCAATACGCTTTGACTTGAACCTGGTACAGGGCGCCCTCGTTGAGGCCATTCAAATGAATCTGGGGACCAAACGTCAAATCGCCGTACGACCAAATGGGGTCGATGTGATTGGGTGTCTGGTAACGCCATTGGTAATAATCGGCGCGGTAAACGGGCGTAACGGACAGAATGGCCGAAGTAGGGCTGTTGTCTACCAACAAAGCCGGGTAGGGCGAATGGCATTCGGTTCCCATGGCGGCTATGTCCACAACGACCCATTGCGTGTCTGCCACCGCGCAGGCGCCTTCAGCACCATAGTATCGGGTATGGACTACCGGATAGGTACCCGGGTTGCGGTAGCGGTGCGGTGCGGGAAGCCGCTCATCCAGCGCGATCCCATCGCCAAAGTCCCAGCGCGAAAACTCCTTTCCTGTCTGGGGAAAGTCCACCAGGGGCGAAACGGCAACCGCTCCATTAGGGTTAACAGAAGCGGTAAAAGTCGGATCGGGCAATCCATTGCCGAGGAATAGGGTAAAATTGTCAACGGAGACCACATCGCCATGGCTGTTGATGGCCGCTGCCCGAAAAACCACCTCAGTTGGGGTGCCAAACCAGCTTGCCGGAAGCAAGCTCATAGGAATAATTACGGAGTCACCACCAAACACTTTTGGCAAATCGTTGATTCTCCAGCGCACAGAATATTCCTCATCCCCAAATCCCGTGCCTGCCGTGTTGAGCGTGACATTCAGCAACAACATGTCCGAAGCGCTTAGATCAGCGCATCCCACATTGGATGTTGTTATGTCCATAACCGGTTGTATGGTTCCTGCTAAGGGCTCGCCGGGAATAAAACTGGCCAGCCAGTCCCGGATATTCGCGTAGCCCGTCAAATTTGCCAGATTTCGCCATTCTTTCGGGTCAACATTTCGGTCTGCCCCAATTTCGTAGAGCTCGAATACATCTTCGTATATGCCGCTCGCGCAGCTTGCCGTACCCAGAGGAATCCGGTAGCGAATCAGGTGGTATCGCTCCGTTCTTACCGAGTAAGAAGGGTAGCAACTGATGGAAAAACGCTCCGGCAACCGCAACGCGGTGATGACCGGCTTTAGCCCGTCAATGGTTACGCCATTCATAGCCACCTTCAACGAACGCCCATCCAGGTAGCGGTTTCCGGAAGCTGTTTCAGGCTCGGGGGTTCCTGTTACTTCGCACAAGGTCGGAAAGAGATCCAGCAGCGAAACTGGTGAGGTTTGAATTTTTCCACCGGAAACCCTGGGATCGTAAATAGCCAGAGGCACTCGAAGGTCCGTTTCCCACAGGGCATTCTTAAACCAATGTTTCTTCTCGCCCAGCGAAAAACCGTGGTCGCTGAACAGCACTACAACGGTATTGGCTGCCAGGGCAGGATCGGCTTCCAAGGCGTCCATCAGTCGGCCTACCTGAGCATCCACGTAACGGATAGCGGCCAGATAGGCCATTACCGTTGTGGCCCGCCGCGATTCCGAGACAATTTGCTTGCGCTCAGCCAGGGTTAAGGTGTCGGAGAACCTGGGAATGCTGTCCAAGGTGTTGCCGAAACTTTGAAAATTATCGTGGGTTCCTAAGCCAATGGCCATCACTTGTCCTATATAGGAAAGGTTGTCGTAATCTGACCAAATAGGATCGGGTTGATTTGGCATGACCACTCCGTTTGGTGGGTAGGCATCCGGGGGATAGTTGTACGGCAAGTCATATGGCCGCTGGAATAAATCCGGCTGGTAATCGTCCATAAAGTACTTGGCGGGCGCGGTAAATGGCTCATGCGGGCGGTACATGCCTACGGCCAGAAAAAAAGGCTTGTTGCAAAACGCGCCGGGATTGCTGCTGTAATCCTGCAGGAAAGAAATGGCCGAACTGGTTTGTTTGTAGTCCATCATGAGGGGCTCTTCGCTGTCCTCAAGCCTGCCCACACTGACGTTGGTTACCCCGTCGCCAAATTCGCCAGCCAGACCAAAGTCAGGGCGCGGGTCGTCCCTAGGGTTGAAATCGCGGAACTCGCTCCATGACTTGCCACGGGAACAAGGATCCAGGCTGGCTGCGTCATAATCGCGGTCATAGCCCTCCCTGGCCCAGCCGTGAAAAAGCTTGCCCATACCAATGGTGTAGTAGCCTCCGGCGTCTTTCAGCCAGGCGGGTATGGTTTCTACCTGCACCGGCGTACTGCCAAGGTTGTACAAACTCCGAAAGGTCTTGCTTGGAAGAATATCTGCCAAGTACTCCTCGTTGCTGTATAGACCTGAGTAATCTGCCCCCTTGCCAGTCAGGTAGCAATTGCGCGATGGGGCGCAAACAGGAACCGCAGTATAGGCATTTTTGAAAATGGTTCCGCGGTCTGCGATGCGGTCCATGTTTGGGGTAAACGTTTGAGGATGCCCGTTCAGGTAGCCCGTAAAATCATTGAAATCATCAACGCAGATGAAGATGACGTTTGGCTTTGCCGCGGGGGAGGGGGCAGAAACTTGCGCCTGCAAAAGGCCATCGGCCAAGCAAACGAAAGCAACTGCCAGGATAAGTGGTCTAAAAATTGATTTCATAAGACGGGCGATCTCCTAGCGAATAGTGAAAAAATGACTTCGAATAGACGAGCACAAGGTTCTAAAATACGGAGTTGCTTCGAGTGTGGGTACACTCTTGATAAGTTATTGTAAAATAATTACTCAATTTATTGATTATTTAACTGTTAATGCATACTAAAACATTAAATTGAAATAATTTAATCTACTCATGTCCTTGACGATTAATACGGCGAAAATAGGGAAAAGCAAAAGCGGGCTGCGGTAAAATCGTAAATTTCGGCCCTCATGCAGACCCATCTCCTCCATCCTTCTCCTCTGTCGCTTGATCACCTGGCTGATTGGTTCCAACCCGGAGCTACCTTTTCGCTAAGTGACGAAAGTCGCGAAGCCATCGTGCGCTGTCGGGAATACCTGGAGGCGAAATTGTCCAGCGGCCAGGACGTCATTTACGGGGTGAATACGGGCTTTGGGGCGCTGTGCCACGTCACTATTTCGCCCGCAGAAACGGCAGCCCTTCAACTTAATTTGGTGCGCTCCCATGCGGTAGGAGTAGGCAATCCTGTACCTGACCCCATTGTGCGCGGCATGTTGCTGCTCAAAGTGCGCGCGTTGGCCTATGGCCATTCGGGGGTGCGCATTGAAACGGTCCAGCGCCTGTTGGACATGGTCAATGAAGACGTGCTGCCCGTGATCCCCGAGCAGGGCTCGCTGGGCGCTTCCGGCGATTTGGCCCCGCTTGCCCACCTCAGCCTGCCGCTGATCGGAGAAGGGGAAGTACGGCATAAGGGCAGCCGGATGCCCGCATCGGAAGCGCTGGCTTCGCTGGGCTGGAAACCGCTTCAACTCGGGGCCAAAGAAGGCCTGGCGCTGATCAACGGCACCCAATTCATGCTGGCCTATAGCTTGTTTGGACAGCGCAAAGCAGAACGGCTGGCAGCCCTGGCCGATCTGGTGGCAGCCATCAGCTTTGAGGCTCGCGGGGCCCGCCTGGATGCCCTGGACACAGGCATTCAAGCACTGCGCGGCCACCCCGGCCATGCCCTCAGCGCCGGCCGCATCCTGCAATGGCTTTCTGGAAGCCCAGGCAGCGACATGCCGCGCTACCAGGTGCAGGACAATTATTCGTTTCGCTGCACGCCCCAGGTGCACGGTGCGTCACTGGATGCGATGGTGCATACCCGGCAGGTGTTCACCCGTGAACTGAATGCCGTGACCGACAACCCGCTGTTGTTTCCCGATCGGGATGCAGTGATTTCCGGGGGAAATTTTCACGGGCAACCGCTGGCTTTGCCGCTCGATTACCTGGCTATTGCCGTGGCCGAACTGGGCAGCATCGCTGAGCGGCGCACTTATCGGCTGCTCGCGGGCGAAAAATCCCTTCCCCCGTTTTTAACCAAAGGTTCCGGCCTGCATTCCGGACTCATGATTCCGCATTACACCGCGGCCGCGCTCGTGAGCCAGAGCAAGCAGTTGTGCATGCCCAGCTCGGTGGACAGCATCCCGTCGAGTAACGAGCAGGAAGACCACGTGAGCATGGGCGCCAACGGGGCCACCAAACTGCTGCGCGTGTTGGACAATACCGAAATGGTTCTTTCCATTGCTTTTATGACGGCAGCGCAGGCCCTGGATTTGCAGCGGCCCGGCTTGCGCAGCTCCAACGCCATAGAAAATATTATGTTGTTGTATCGCAAGCGCGTGCCCATGTTGGAAGAAGACCGCTGGCTGCAGCCGGACATGCTGGCCACCCGTGAGTTTCTGAGCGAGCTCAAGAGCTTGGATGGGGAAGAGGAGCAGGACTTAAGAAGATAATAAAATATCTGGATAATAAAAGTTATGGCAAAATTTTCTCCAATGCCTGCCAGGTTAATGCTGCGGTTTTATCCCAGCTAAATCGGGTGCGCTCCCGTATTCCGTGCGCGATTAACGACGCGCGCAATTCGGGCTCTCGCGCCAAGCGCAGCATACCTTCCGTTATGGCTTCTACGCGGGTTGGGTCAACCAGCAACGCGCCTTGACCGGCCACTTCGGGCATGGACGAACAGTTGCTCGTGAGCACAGGTACTTCGGCGTAAAAGGCTTCCAAAATCGGGATGCCGAAGCCCTCAAACAGGCTCGGGTACAGCAGCGCGGTTGCCCCCCCCAGCGCGAGCCGGAGTTGGTCCACCTCCATATGGTCGACCCAGTGCACGCGATGGCGGTGCTTCAAGGCCCCCCAAACGCTTTTCACGCGCCCGGTTTGCCAAGCCATGCGGCCGGCCACAACCAGCGCATGTTCCGTTTCCTGGTCCGCGAACTGATCAAACGCTTGCAGTAGGCGCACCAGGTTCTTGCGCGGATGGACCGACCCTACGTATATAAAGTAAGGCACTCCAGCGGCGTGCTCCAGGCGGGCGGCAGAGACGGCATCCGGCGTAAGTGGGCTGTATAGCGTGTTCGCCCCGTTGTATACCACGCTGATACGGGCGGGGTCCAGGCCGTAAAGACGCACCAAGTCGCTGCGGGTGGCCTGCGAAACGGTGGCCAGTGCCTCCGCCCGCCTTGCGTAGCGCGGACTGAAATGCCGGTAGTAGCGCAGCACCAGCGGGGGAACATGGTTTCCGAAATGCTCAAACGCCAGGTCGTGCACCACCATCAGGGTAGGAACCTGGCTGCGCAGCGAGCAAAAGCCGTCCGGAGAGAAAAAAACATCGGCTTTGAGCCGCCGCAGCGCAGCGGGCAGCGCCCATTCGAACCACAGATACCAGAGCAACGGATGCCGCGCCGGCGGGGTTACCACATGCCCACTGACACGGGCTCCCTGTTCGTTCAGGGTGCGAATCAAGATCGGGTCGAAGGGGCGATCGTAAAGGAACAGGAATTCGTGTTCCGGATGGCTCAGCGCTAACCGCAACGCGGTTTCGTAGCTGTACCAACCAATGCCTTCCAGCTTGCCGGGAAGCACAAACCGCATGTTGACCGCAATGCGCACAGGGCGCAAAGTTAGGAAATCGCCTCGCCGCAGCCGAATCGCTAATTTTAGGACCTCTTTAATGCCCCGCCCCTTTCTCCAAAACGTAGGATTCCTGGTGTTGATCAACCTGTTGATCAAGCCTGTGTTCATTTTCGGCATTGACCTGGCTGTGCAAAACCGGGTCGGGGCGGCGGAATACGGCAACTATTTTGCGCTGTTCAACTTCGCGTTTCTGTTCAACGTGGTGCTGGATTTTGGCATCAACAACTTTAACCAGCGCCTGGTTGCCCGCGACCCCAAACGGGTTGGGCTGTGGTTGCCCAACATCCTCTGGGTCAAGGCGGCGCTGACGCTGGGGTATGTCATGGCGGTCTTTGGCGTTGCGCTGGCTTTGGGTTTTGAGTCCGACCAGCTCCTCCTGTTGGGCTGGATTGCGCTGGGGCGGGTGTTGGTGTCTTTTCATATGTATTTTAGAAGTAATGTGTCTGGCCTTCAGGCTTTCCGCACCGATGCGGTGTTGTCGGTAATGGATCGGCTGCTGACCATTTTACTGGTTGGGGCACTGCTCTACACGCCGTTGTTGGGCCGGCCTTTTACGGTGCAGGATTTTGTTTACGGAACGGCCGCTGCGCTTGCGGCTACAGCGCTGGTCAGTTTTGGCGTGCTGCGGCGCTTGAGCGGGCCGCTGCGGCTGGCGGGCAACCGCCGGCTCTTTCGCGTGGTGCTGAAACGCGCCTACCCCTTTGCGCTGCTTGGCGTGCTGATGACGCTCTACAACCGCGTGGACGGGGTCATGCTGGAGCGCATGCTCGGCGCTGATGGCGACCGGCAGGCCGGCATTTATGCGGCCGCTTACCGGCTGTTGGATGCGGGCACCATGTTCGCGTTCTTGCTGGCGGGCATTCTTTTGCCCCTGCTGGCGCGCATGCGCAAATCGGGGCAGGACGTCTGGCCCATTGTGCGCACCAGTGCTCGCCTGTTGTTTGCCATTTCGGCTACCGCTTCGGCCATCGGCATTTTTTATGCACAACCGCTCATGAGTGCACTCTACCGCGATGCAGACCCCTATTGGGGCGCTACGTTTGCCTTGCTGATCGGTGGATTTGTGTTCAATGCCCTGGTGTATGTGTACGGGTCGCTGCTCACGGCGGAGAGCAAATTGCGCGGCCTCAACGCCATTGCGCTGTGTGGCGTGGCGCTCAACATTGCGTTGAACTTGGTTTTAATTCCCCGCGATCAGGCGCGGGGGGCTGCCCTGGCTACGCTGATCACCCAAGGGCTGGTGGCGCTGGCGCATGCCGCGTACGCCATCCGGGTCTATGCCTGGCTAAGGGTGATGCTGCGCGAAGCGGCCCGCATGCTGGGCTTCAGCGCGGTGCTGGTGGCGGGGGGGGTGGCGCTGGCGGTGCTTCCGGAGGGTTGGCTGCCCTCCGGATGGGACAGCTATGCCTGGTTGGTTCAGGCCGGGGTGCTGGGGGGACTGGGTTTGTTCGCGGGGATGGCTTTCCGGCTCCTAGAGCCGCGGGCCTTGTTGCGGGAGTACCGGCGGGGGGGGGAGGAGACAGGAGCGTGAAGAGGTTGCTGCGGTGCAGCGGGCCGTTGGCTTGGCATAAAAGCCCTTTTCTTGTCAGGTTGTCTAACTTCGGGGCTAATTTTTTGTCCATGACCGATTCTCAACCGGAGCCCGAACAGGCCCGGTCCGGCAATGACCTGCTGGAACTGATTCAAATTGCCTACCGACGGCGCCGGTTTATTCTGGGGGTTACCGGCATAGCGGCAGTGGCGAGCGTGCTCATTTCGCTGTTTTTGATGCCGAATTACTACAAGTCGTCGGTGACGTTTTACCCTTCTAACCCCACCATGACGGACCGTTCGGTCATGTTTGGCGAGTCGGTGAGCGATGTGCAGATTGACTATTTCGGGGGCAACTCCGACATTGACCGCATTCTGACCCTCGCCACCACGTCGGGCACGGTAGACTACATCATCAACAAGTACGAACTCTTTGACCAGTACGGCTACGACACGGCTTCGCGAGATGGCCGCTACAAAACCAAGGTCAAGTTTCTGAAGAATTACAACACGCGCAAAACAGTGTTGGGTGCCGTGGAAATATCCGTCTGGGATCGCGACAAAAACCTGGCGGCTGAAATGGCCAACCACATCGCGCTGACCGTGGACGATAAAAACCGCGAAATGCTCAATAAAGAGCGCCTGAGCATTATTGACAAGCTTGCGGAGCGCACCGTGCAGAAGCAACAACTCGTGGATTCGCTGTCGATCTCGCTGGATGGCCTCACGGACGATTCGCGCCGGGTCATGCTGTTCACCGAATTGGAATACGCCATCGAAGACCTCAACGACACGCGTCGTTTGCACGAACAATACTCCACGTCGGTGAACCTGGGGGTATCCACGATCAACATTACGGAGCCCGCCTATCCTGCTATTCGCAAAGACAAGCCCAAGCGATCACTCGTTTGCCTGGGCTACACCGTAGGGGCTTTTCTGGCTGCCTTGGTGCTGGTGGTTTTGGTTGAAAAGTACCGGCAACTCAAGCCGGTTTTGAAGGGTTAACCCGGGCACTATGGCCAACACTACGCTTTCCAACCCCGCCAATGACTGGCTGGCGCTGACGGTACAGCGCTGGGGAGAGAAGCGTGTGCTGCAAACTGGTGCTGCGCTCATTTCGGGCAGCACGGTAGCTTCGCTGCTGCTGGTGCAACCGGCCATCATGGCGCTTCCGCTGGCCGTGATCGGGCTTGCCCTATGGTTTTACGACTACAGGCCCTTCGCCTATTTGCTGTGGTTGGCAACACCGCTTTCGCTGGAAGTTGCCGTGGGCGATGCCCTGAGCACCGACCTGCCTACCGAGCCGCTGATGCTCGTGCTGTCGGGGGCTTTCCTGCTCTGGATCGTGTTGCGGCGGGGACAAGTACCTTGGGCGCGGTTTCGCCATCCGGTCACAACCGTGTTGGGGCTGCATTTGGGCTGGCTCCTGATCAGCACTCTTTTTTCAGTTGATCACCTGGTGTCGTTCAAATGGATGGCCGCGAAGCTGTGGTACGTGCTGGCGTTTTTTGGCATAACTATTCTTATGGTTCGAAGGGCCCGCGATTTTCGCGCGCTGTTTTGGTGCCTCTTCGTGCCTTCGCTCTTTACCGTGATTTGGACGCTGTCGAGGCATGCCAGCCGGAATTTCAGTTTTGCTGATGTGAACGTGAGCATGGAGCCTTTTTTTCGCAACCACGTCAACTACGCCGTCTTTGTTGCGCTGGTAACTCCGTTTGTGTGGCTGGCGGTGAGCTGGTACCCGCGCTGGAGTTGGCCGCGCATGTTGCTGTTGCTCTCGCGGTGGCTGTTTCCGCTGGCGGTGTATTTCTCGTACACGCGTTCGGCCTGGATCAGTCTGGTGGTGGGCCTGGTGGCGTATTTTTTGCTGCGCCGGAACAGTTTGCGCGAAGGGGCCGTGGTGGGGCTGCTGGTATTATTGGGAACTTGCGGCTGGCTGCTGCACAACAACCGCTACCTTGACTTTGCTCCGGACTTTTCAAAAACCATTTACCACGAAGATTTTGCCGACCACATGGCTGCCACAGCTTCGCTTGAAGACGTGTCCAGCGCCGAGCGCATTTACCGCTGGGTAGCCGGCTGGTACATGTTCTTAGACAAGCCAGTGACCGGCTTTGGACCGGGCAATTTTTACCCCAATTACCAGAATTACACGGTCTCCAGTTTTTACACCTACATCAGCAGAAACGAAGAGCGCTCCACCGTGCACAATTACTACCTGCTGACGTTGTTAGAAACCGGACTGACCGGCTGTGTGCTGTTCTTTGCCTTAATTTACACGGCCATTTTCCGCGTGCAGCGGGCATTTAACCGGGCACTCGATAAGGAGACGCGAGGGTTGGCGCTGGCCACCGGCGTTTCGCTGATTACTGTTCTGGTGAACCTCTTTTTCAGCGACATGGTAGAAGCCGACAAAATCGGTACCCTGTTTTTTGCGCTGCTGGCGCTGATTGTGGTGTTGGACCCGCAGCCTACTTAATGCGCATCGTTAATATAGAAATATCATCAACATATTCCATCTCTCCTTTGAAACGATAAATTTCGTTCATAATACCCCGCACCAATTGATGCATGTCGGTTTCCGGATGGCGCTGAAGATAGTGAATCATATGGTCCGTGGAATACGATAACCCTTTTTCATTTTGGACATCAGTAACGCCGTCGGTATAGTTGATGATGACCGAACCGGGCGGAACCTGGATGGTGCCGACCTTGACGCTGGGCAATTCGTCAAACATGCCCAGGATGGTGCAGCCTTCGGTGAGCAGGCGCGTTTCGCCACCGTGGTAGAGCATAGACGGGTTGTGGCCGCAGTTGACGTAAACCAATTGCCGCGTGCTGTAATTGTAGCGACCCAGAAACATGGTGATGAACTTTTCGCCGCGGGTAATGCCCAAAATGTTTTCGTTTAGTTGGCGCACGAAACTCTTCAGGTTAAGCCCCGACGTTTTCATCAGCGCGCGTACATGGGCCTGGAAATTGGCCATCAGCAGCGCGGCGCCAGTGCCCTTTCCACTGATGTCGGCGATGCAAAACACCACCTCATTATCGCTTATTTCAATGAAGTCGTAATAGTCGCCACCGACGTTTCGGTGCGGTTGATAAACTGCCGCCATTTGAATGCGCTCGTCATCAGGCAGATGATCGGGAATGAGCATGCTCTGCACCTGGCTGGCCAATTGCAACTCCTTTTTCATGCCCTCCTGCTCCAACTGGCGCTTGAACAGCTTTTTGTTCTCAATGGCCACGACCGCGATGTTAGTGAAGGCCTGGATGAAGCGAATTTTCTCGTCCATGACCTCGTAGCTCTCTTTGTGCGGATAGCCCATTAACACATAGGCCAGTGCCTGATCCTTGTGCCGCACCGGCAAAATGACGTCGAACTCTGCCAGCACGTCCGGGCGCTTCTGACCATCCTCGTCAAAACGCACCACATCTGTGTACGGCGAAAGCTCCTTTTCGACATCAATGCCCCGTGCCGCTTCGCTGATTTTGCGCTCAAAAGCCAGGTTCCAGGTCTCGTCGTGCAGAAAAATGGCAATGTTCTTAACCCGCAAATGCACCAGCAATGTGAGGTCGTAAATCTGCAGCAACTGCTGCTCCGACCGGTTGTCGTTGATGGCCCGCGTAATATCCAGCAGGGCATCAATTTCCTGCTGCTTGACCCCCACCTGGGTAGTCAGCAATTCCATCAGGTTTTCGGCGCGGCCCTTAATCTGGGGCATGGGGCAATCGTTATCGGAGATAAATCTTTGGCGGGGGAAAGGTAGAAATTAAACAAACAACGAGCGGTTTCAGTTTTGGGCTCAACTCTTTAAGCGGGTCTTGGCGTCCAGGGCATCGCGCAAACCGTTGCCGATCAGGAAGAAAGATAACACGAGCAAAACGATAGCAAAACCGGGAATGAGGGCCAGTTGCGGATCACCATAGGCAATGTTGTCCTTGTTCCGGGCGATCATCTGGCCCCAGCTCGGTTTGGGCGGCTGAGCGCCGATGCCCAGAAAACTCAGACCTGCCTCAATCAAAATGGCGTAGGCAAAGTTGGCGGCGGTGATGACGATAATGGGGCCGCTAATGTTGGGCAGAATGTGCTTGAAAATGATGCGGGCATGCGAGAAACCCAGGCTTCGCGCGGCCTCCACGTATTCCAGTTCGCGCACACTGAGCACCTGGCCACGCACCATGCGCGCAATGTCCACCCACATGGTCAGGCCTACGGCCAGAAAGATGGTCCACTCTTTCATGCCAAAAGCGAAGGCAATGGGAAAGACGAGCAACAGCGTGGGAATGGACCAAAACACGTTAATGAACCACAGAATCAGGTCGTCAATCCAGCCGCGGAAGTAGCCAGCAACCGAGCCGAGCACCAGCCCGATAAGCAGCGCCACGGTGACCGCCAAAAAGCCCACAGAAATGGAAATGCGCGTGCCGATGATGATGCGGCTCAGGTAATCGCGGCCCTCTTGGTCGGTGCCGAGCCAGAAGCGGCGTTTGATTAGGTGTTTCTTTTCAATAGTCTGAATCAATTCCGCGCGACTCACATCCAGCTCGGTTTCCTGGATGTCGCGGAAGCGGTAGTGGTCGCCGTTGCGGGTCAGCGCGGGGTTGCTGTATGATCGGGTATAGGCGATGTCCACCAGGCAGAACGCCTGGCGTTGCACGGCGCGGGCCTTGCCCCGGTAAGCCTGTACCACCAGCGAGTCGCCAACCACCTCGTGGCTGAGCAAGGGCACTTCGCGGTAATCAGATTCGTCGCCGCTCCAGAGTTTCTGCAACAGGGTCACGTTGCTGGGCGCGCGGTTACTGCGCACTTGCAAAAAGGTCATCTGGAAGCCCGGCTTTTCTTTCTCCACTTCCAGCACCTGCCGATTGGCGTGGCGTGTGCCGTCTGGGGCAATCCAGTAGCCGAAAATGGCCACCAGGATCGCTAGCGCGATGGTCAAAAGGCCGAACATGGCCGAATCGTTGGCGATGAATTTGGCCAGTGATTTTTCCTGCTGGTCGTTGTGGAAGGGTTTGCGCTTGCGGTAGCCCCCCCACCAACGCCGCAGCAAGAGTATAGGCGGTGCGTACACGACGGCTACCACGAGCAAAATGACCCCGATGATGATGGCCAGGCTCTTGCCGGCACCCAAAAAGGCTTCCACTGTGGTTCCCGTGCTGGTCAACGCCCCGAAAAGCCCGCCGAGCAGGGTCCCAATCGCCCAAATGCCAGCAATCCAGGCCAGGGCGCTGCGGAGGCGGGCAAGGGGCTTTCTTTCGGGGGAAGGGGCTTGGTTGGTCATCGCGGCAGCCCGAAAATAAGAAAGATCACGCGCTCAGGGCTTTTGCCGGCTCTGGGCCAGTCGGCGCGCGCGGTTGAGCACTTGTGGGTCGACGCGGCGGCCCTTCCACCGATACGGGGCAAAGGTGCTCCAGGGACCCATCAGCACCACATAAATGATGTGCGCCAATTGCAGCGGCAAAAAGCTCCAAAGCAACTGGGAGCGATTGAAAAAGCGCAAAACCGGCTCCTGAAACACCGTGTCTGCCACGATTTTAACCAGAAACATGAGGAGGCTGATGCGGAACCAGGCGTCGTCGAGCACGCCGAGCGCCGCGAACACGGGAATGGTCAGGTTAAACAGCCAAACACCCGTGAGGATGAGCGTGATGCGGCGGTCTTCGTAGCGCGTGGACTTGCTGGCCCAGCGCAGGCGCTGCTGCCACAGTCCGCTGATGTCCGGCTCAGTGTGCGTGCGCACGATGGCGGCTTTGTCTTTGAGGAAGCCCACTTGCCCCGGGAATCGGCGCCCGATTTTGTGCATGAGCATCAGGTCGTCACCGGAGGGCTGGTCGTCTATGCCGCGAAATCCGTCTACTGCAATGAACGCTTCTTTTTCGTATGCGAGATTTGCGCCATTGCAAAGGTTGTAAAAGCCCAGGCGAATGGACGCCGCGGCTATGCCCACCAAGCTCAGAAAATCCAGTTCCTGAAACTTGCCCAGCAGACTCGGGTCCGGGTAGTAACTGACCGGGCCGGCAATCAACTTCCAGCCTTTTTTCTCATACGCCCCGGCGATGCGGCGCAGCCAACTTTCGCCCGGCCGCGCGTCCGCGTCGGTGGTGACAATGAGCGTGCCCTTTGCCTGCGCTACGGCCAGCTCAATGGCAATTTTCTTGTAGGCTTTGCCCTTTGGCCGGCTTTTCAGGGCCTCGGCCAGGTTCAAGATCTGCACATACTCCCCTCCCGCTTTGCGCGCCTCGTCGGCCGTGCCGTCGCGGCTGTGGTCGTCAATGACCATGATTTCCAAGAGGTGTGCCGGGTAATCCTGCTGCCGCAGCGCCTGAACACAGCGGCCAATTCGCCCGGCCTCATTGCGCGCCGGCACAATGACAGTTATAGTGGTGCGCGGTTGTTCGGCCGGCTCGTTGGTTTCTTCCAGGCGGCTCCATCCCCAGCGGTACGCCAGCATCAGCAGCGCGTAGCCTCCCGTCAGCCCGGCCGCAATCAGTCCCCCAGCGTGCCAGGGCGCTTGCGTGAACCAGGAGAAGATGGAGAGGGGAAGGGGCATGGACTCTGGGTTGCGCGGTGACCGAGGTGGTGTGATGCCTTGGGTCAGCTTCAGCGCGTGCCCGAAAGTTCGCTGTTTTTGGGCGAAGGGGGGTGTGGGCTCGTGCGAGGGTAACGCTTCTGGTCTAAGACGGTTCCTCTTTGGGCTTTGCAGGTCAACCGCCCAGTGACCCTTCCTGAGGCCTTGCTGGCTCAGCGAGCCATTCCGCCAGGCGCCTTCCAAAATTGGCATCAATCAAAAAGTGCCCTTTGTCCAGTTCGTGCAGGGTAGCTCCCGGGATCTTTGCGGCAAGCTTCCGCGCATTCTCAAGGCTGATGAGCGGGTCGCGCTTGCCTGCATAGAGGTGAACGGGCAGCTTGTTTTTCTTGGCCGACTGCGCAAGTTGCTCATGGTCAGGCTTGAGCCCGCTCATGGCGATCCACGACTCCCGCAACTGCACCCGCAACGCCCGGTTGGCAATATTGGCGCGCGCAAAATCAGCCATCTTCTTGTCCAGGATGCCCATGCGCTCCATGGCTCGCACTGGCCCGGTGACGATTCCAGGCTGGTCAATCTGCCGCCGGATAATCCAACGCCCAATGGCTGTCTCTGTGCTAATAATCTGCGCCCAGTTGGGACTCAGGCCCTCCGGTGCCGCCAGATGGAGCGAATGCAGTTCAGCGCCCGCTGCCTGACCCAAAGCAAAGGCATAGCGCCCCCCCATGCTGAATCCCAGGATCGCCAGGGGGGCGTGGTTTGTGCGGGCCTTTACGGCACGAAGGAGTTCGAGGAGGTCGTGCGGGGTACAGGGTCTTTCGCCTGGCCAATTGGTCTTGTGGTGCCCCGGAAGTTCTAACGCCCAAACCTGCGCGATGCCCTCAAGCGGCTTTACTATTGGGTTAAAATAGCTGGTGCTCTGGCTAAACCCGTGGCAAGCAAGAAGGGTTATCGGGCCATTACCGGCCACCTGTACGTGCCACTTTACGACCTGTTGGGGATGAAGGTCCGTTACCTTTAACGTGGTTTCCAGTATGGTCAGATTCGGCACCATCGGCCGCGAAGGTAAATAGGCTTGTGGAAAAGGTGGGGTTTGGGGGTAAGCTGCACAAGTAAACACAATTACTTGTTCTTCATGGAAGATTGCGGCGCAAGCAAGAAATCGGTTCGCCTCTCCTGATCAATACAAGGCTAAAGCAGTAGTTATCAAAGACAGTGTGAAAGCCACCGTAGTGTTCTTCCATAATAATCGACGCCGAAAACTGTACAGTGTCGAATCTTTTCAGCTTTAACCTGCAAGTTTTTCCTCGTGAAACAAAATTTTAGTAGTAGGAGAAAGAACTGATTTTAGATAATTCTTTCATATTAACGAATTTTAATTATAAGTTAAAATCTCCGAATAAGGAAAATGTAGGCTTCCCCAGTTTGCCAATTGGCGGGTTTACTGAAATAAAAGTAAAGAAAAAGGTAGATTTAACCCATCCCGATGAAAAGAAAAGGTTGCGTTAATTGAGTTGTTAGCGGCAATTATGACACAGCGAAAAAAAGGCAGAACGGATATCGTTTAAAAATGATAAATATATTAATGATAAATGGTCACCCAGATGCTGACAGCTTCAACTTTGGACTTTTCGAATCATACAAAAAAGGAGCTTTAATTTCGGGAGCAGACGTAAAAGAAATAGTGGTTAAAGACTTAAAGTTCAATCCCAATTTGCAATTTGGCTATCAAAAAAGGACAAAATTAGAACCTGACTTACTAGACGCTTGGGAAAAAATAAAATGGGCTGATCACTTAGTTTGGGTTCATCCTGTTTGGTGGGGCGGACTTCCTGCAATAACTAAAGGGTTTATCGACAGACTTTTTTTGCCCGGTTTCGCATTTCAGTATCGAGAAAATTCTGTGTGGTGGGACAAACTCCTAACCGGTAAAACTGCACATATAATAACAACTCTCGACCAGCCGAGTTGGTATTATTGGTTAGCGTTCGGACGACCAAGTGTTAACCAACTAAAGAAATCAGTTTTGGAATTTTGCGGAGTTAAGCCGGTTAAAGTAACCTATGTTGGACCAATAAAAAACTCGGAGCTGTCAAAAAGAAAAAAGTGGTTAGACAAAATTGAAAAATTAGGAACGGCCCTAAAATGATAAAATGAGACCAAAAAAAACCTTTTTGCGGGATAAATTGTAAAACTCAATTTAATATTTACCTGGCACTCCGCTGAGATTGAATACAGACGCTTATAAATTGAAATTAAATAATCTCAAACTTTAAATAAATTAAATTGTATACAAAATACATAATGATAGCCGAAGATGATGAAGAGGATGTTGATCTCTTTAAAGACGTCTTAACCGACCTCGAAGTCGGCATAAATCTTCATGTCGCTGCCAACGGCTTAGAGTTGATGAAAATGCTTGAAAGAACAGAAGCTTTTCCGGAACTTATTTTTTTAGATCTCAATATGCCATTAAAAAATGGAATGCTATGCCTTCAAGAAATTAAAGCAAACCAACTCTGGAAAAATATTAAAGTGATTATCCTTTCCACCTCATCTGACCAAGACCAGATAAAAGCTGCTTATGAAAAAGGCGCAGATTTTTACGTGACAAAATCAGCAAGTTATATCGATTTTAAAAATGCCATTGCAGCCTGTCTACATAAAAACTGGCAATCAATTGAAATTTACTAGCCGAACAACTAACGTATATCAATGGTGTTTTTACAAAATTTAAGAAGCCGCACGTCACATCAGCACACCTTGCTTGAGCAAAACACAGCGTCAGTGAAATTGCTAGGTCCACAGGTTACTGCTGCAGATTACGCTGCTTACCTTTCTTTGCTTTATGGCTTTGTAAAAGGTTTTGAAGACAACGTTTTTCCTTTGCTTCAACACAGCATTGCTGATATTGAAGAAAGACGCAAAACACATTTGCTTGTTTCCGATATTGATTTGCTTGGAATTGATGTAACGGGTATTGCTGGTATCCCAGATCATTTTTTTTTAGAAGTCTATCATTCAAATGCCACTGCACTTGGCGGCATGTACGTACTTGAAGGATCGGTGTTAGGAGGCGCCCTTATTTATAAACATTTGCAAGCGACACTAGGTCCAGAAGCTATAGCTGGTAAAACAAAATACTTTACAGCGTACGGTTCCCAAACTGGTAGCCGATGGAAAACTTTTTTACGATCTTTTTGTATTAGATCATCAGGTATGGAAGAAGAAGTTATTGAAAGTGCCTCCCAAACTTTCAGCATACTGCATAATTGGTTTAACAACACTTCATTAAATTTAACACAACATGATTCTTAAAAATCTGACTAATACAGACACCCTGAACATTACCAATTGCGAAGCCGAGCCCATTCATATTCCGGGAAGCATCCAGTCTTTTGGTTATTTACTTGCCCTGAATAAAACAGATAACACCATTCAGTATTGCAGCGAAAACTGCACGGCGCTCTTTAACAAACCATTGAACCAGATTCTTGCAAAGCCTTTTTCCCAATTTTTCAACAAAGAAGATGCCGATTCATTTGCAGCATATTCTGCAAAAACAGAAGAGTCGGAAAAGCCTTTCGCGATTACAATAGATAGTCAGCAATACCATATAAACGCCTTTCAAACAAATGAAAACGTTGTATTGGAAATTGAACCATTCATACAGGAAGGATTTGAACTTCCCGATCTATTTTTTCAAACAAAACGTTTTGCCTATTCCACAGAAAAAGCCGACAATCTGCAAATGCTTTGCCAGGATGTGGCAACTGAAACAAGAAAAATTACAGGCTACGACAGAGTAATGATTTACCGGTTTGATAAGGACTACAACGGACAGGTGTTTGCCGAAAGCACGATAGATGGTATTGAGCCATACTTAGGTTTGTATTACCCGGAAACCGACATTCCTGCGCAGTCCAGGGATTCTTTCTTACTGAATCGAGTACGCATGATTGCTAATGTACATGTGCCTAATGTGCCACTATATGCGTTGGATGAGAATGCAGATAATAGAAGCATAGACCTCACGCTTTCCGCGTTGCGCAGCTCTTCACCAATGCATATTCAGTATTTAATTAACATGGGTGTTGGCGCAACTTTCACTAATGCCCTTGTTAATCATGGCAAACTGTGGGGCTTGATTGCCTGCCATCATTACACACCCAAACACATTCCTTACCACGTTAAGCTAGCGGCTCAGTTACAGGGTATTTTTCTTTCTTCTCAAATTGATGTACGCCAAGTGGCAGATGAATTTGAGCTAGTAAAACAAACAGAAAAAAAGCTGGACGGCCTTCACAAAATAATGGCCGGTAGCGAGCAAAATTTAGCAGAGGAACAAACCCTTGTTCAATTAAAAAATCTATTGAATGCAGACGCAGTAGTAATATCATATAAAGATACTTTATACAAATCTGGTCTTTTACCAAAAGATGAGAAATTAAATGATTTAATGAACTGGCTTGCTTTATCGGTTGACCAACCTATTTTTCAAACCTCACGGCTTGCCGAAAGCTATCCACAAGCTGCAGCGCTAGGCAGCGAGGTTGCCGGGGTGGTTTACTTGCCAATAGGCGAACAAACGAAAAATGGTATCGCTTGGACAAGGCAGGAAGTTGAAAAAACAGTTAACTGGGGCGGCGATCCATCTAAGTCAATGAACACAAACGCGGAAAACAAAAGCCTTACCCCTCGCAAATCTTTTTCTTTGTGGAAAGAAGCCGTTAAAGGACAAAGTACAGTTTGGCAAAATCCAGAAGTTAATGCGGCTTCCGTGATCTGCTCCTATATTCAACATCAGTTTCATTTGGCAGAAATGCAGGAAGAGGAGCGCCGCTACCTGACCCTGAATGAGAAACTCCAGCATGCCAACGATGAACTCGCCAATATGAACTGGATAAGTACTCACGATTTAAAAGAACCACTTCGCAAAATTCAGATGTATGCTTCAGTTATTTTGGAAAAATACCAAGTTGACTTACCGCAATTGGTAATAACAAACATCCTCCGCATGCAAAGTTCGGCCGCTCGCATGCATAACCTGATAGATGCTTTAATCTCATACACTAAACTTATAAATGAAGAAAAAGTATTTAAGAACAGCGATTTGAACTTAATACTAAAAGAAATAAAAGCTGATCTCAAAGAAACAATAGAAGAAAAAGGAGGAAGCCTTCAGTGGGAACCGCTGCCCGTGATAAAAGGGGTCACGTTTTTGATAAAACAACTGTTTGAAAACCTGATAAGCAACTCGCTGAAATTTACCGAAGAAGAAAGGGCACCTGTTATAAATATCAGCAGCCGGCTTATTGATGAAAAAACCATGAAAGACAATTGGCCGAATAGTAAACATGATTTTTATAAAATTACGGTAGCGGATAACGGCGTTGGTTTTAACCCAGCTTATAAAAAAGACCTATTTAAGATGTTTCAGCGTTTTCATGGCCAGCAATACATTGGATCTGGTATTGGCCTTTCCATCTGCCAAAAAATTGCAGAAGCGCACGGCGGGTTTATAGATGCCGAAGGAGAAGAAGGCAAAGGCGCAATCTTTAACATTTATCTTCCGGTGACTTCCTTAAAAGATTGAAGTATCAAGAACAGGTGTTGCTGTAGCAGTATTTATTTGGCTACATAAACCGGATTCGCTTCCCGAGAATTGTCGGATGATAGTGTGGGCAGAATGTCAGCCTTATTTGTTTTATGGAGAACCAATTATCCGACCATAACACGATTGTCAATTTCAAGAAAGATTTCCTGGAAGACCTCCGGAAAGTTTTCCACGGCAAGGTGATCATCGATACCTCTTTCACTCTAATTGCTAAAAAGCTGGAGGCCCGAGATAATATTAAGCTTAATAACGAGAATGACTAGGCCTCCATAACATAACGACCTTGCACAACGATGGATATTACACTGACACAGAATTCAGACAAGACAAGGATGTGAAGATCACTACTTTTGAAGATGTACC
>CAYSDI010000037.1:0-6561 GCA_964429745.1 uncultured Chitinophagales bacterium
ACGTGGTGCGAGCAGGAATCGAACCAGCGACACATGGATTTTCAGTCCATTGCTCTACCAACTGAGCTACCGCACCAAGCCACCGTTTTGCAAACGGGAGCACAAATATAGGCAAAGACGGCACAACCGCACATGCTGACGCGGAAAAAGCCCACCTCGGTGAAATACCTTTGCAACTGGATCGCTCCCTCTACCATGAAACTAACCTGCCCCATTTTGCCCGGCTCCGTGGCTCGCTATTCAGTTTGCCTGCTCATCGTCCTACTGGGGGTTTCCCCTGGGCATTCTCCCAGCCTTTCTGCCCAAACCATCGCTCCGGTTCCGGCAACTTCTGTTCCACAGGTTGAAACCGTGAAACCCACCCTGCCCAACCAGTTGCAATCGCTGATTGAACGGGCTGCCACGCAGGAGGATTTCAGGGTCATCCGCCAAACGGCGCTGATGCAATTTCGGGCCAATCTGGTCGATTCGCTGGGGCGGATGCGAAAAGAGCAGGTTCGCACCAAGACGCAAGTGTCCGATTTAGAAGCTCGGCTGAAAAAAACCGAGGAACTGCTGACCACCACGGAGACCAGCTACCAGGAAATCAGCACCCAGCGCGAAAGCATGACGTTCCTTGGTCTTCCGATAAGCAAGGGCACCTACCAAAGCGTGGTGGGGGTTTTGATGGCTCTGCTGGCCGGGATTGCCGGAATTCTTTACTTCCGCTTCCGCAGCCGCAACGGAGAGACTTCGCGGGTTGAAAAACTGCTGCTCGAAACGCAGGAGGAATTCGAACAATACAAAAAACGTGCCATTGATCGCGAACAGCGGCTAAAACGGGAGCTCCAGGACGAATTGAACAAACGTTCATAGGGTACTGCTAAAAACCCCAAAGCTGGCACAAAGTAGCATGGACACGGATAATCAGACCGAGCTTGCCGATGCGGTTCCGGCAGCTTTGCTGGAACAATGGCTTTGGACAGGGCCCGGATACCAGCCTGTGGTAGATTTTGGCGGTTGGCGCACAGCCCTGATGAATTTTGATCCCAAGTACCGGCCCAATGCGCTGCGCGTCATGGAGGCACACCGCGACACGGACGAGGTGTTTGTGTTGCTGCAGGGCAAATGCACGCTGTTTTTTGGGCAGGGTCAAGTGGAGTTGGGCGGTTTAGCAGCCGCACATCTCTCTAACGCCATTGCCCGGGTTTACGCTGCCGACATGCGCCCGGGTATTGTGTACAACGTGCGCAGAGGCGCCTTCCATACCCATGCGCTGAGCGAGGATGCCGTTGTGCTGGTGGTAGAGAACCGCGATACCGGCGACCACAACACCGATTTTTTGCCCATCAACGAGCAGGGCCTCCAGCAACTGGAGGCCCTGGCTCGCTGTTCATGGGCGTGGGATTAAAGCGATGAAGGCAGGCTCAAAGAAGCGCTGCTGCATCGTTAAGCACGGGGTTACTCCTCCTCCATCAATTTCTTGCGGTCCTTTATGGAGAAGGAAATCTTACGGTTTATGCCTTCTTGACGATACGCAAGCGTCTTTTCGGCCATCAAGTTCATCGACTTTATCACGCCTACCCCCGAATCGGCAAATTGTATGGTACTGTCCTTTTTAAAGCCCAATTGAGCAGCATCATTGACTGCTTTCAAATCGCTGCTTAAGAACACGAACTGCCAGCCCCCGCCCTGCATACGCTCTATCAATTGCGTTACTTCGGCTTTATTGAACTGGCTACTTGAATTTTCCTGGCCATCAGTCATGCACACAAACAAGACTTTGTCCGGCCGTGTGTCTGGTGAGGCAGAGGCAATATCCAAAGCAGTGCTGGTAATGGCTTTTCCGAGGGCATCCAATAAGGGCGTTCCACCCCTGGGACTATAGGTTTGTTCATTCAGAGGGGGTACCTCCGCTAAGGCTTTAAAATGGTGAATCACCTCAAAAGCATTCTGTGTATCAAACTGGATTTGCGTCAGGGTGGCCTTTCCCGGCAGCGATTGCTGGATGCGCAAATATTCGTTCCACCCGCCGATTACGTCTTGGCGAACGGAAGCCATAGAGCCGCTGCGATCTAACAACAAGACCAGATGGGTGCTCTCTGCGGGCTGAGAGGTTGTGGGTTGCGAATTGGTTTGATTAGGTTGGGTACTCATTACATGTGTATTGAAAAGGTTAGAAAATGAGAGTTTGCCTGGACCGGCGAGCGGCCCGGGGGGGGGAATGTGCAGTTGCACAGACAAGAAAACTAGTTGGAATGTCCTGGAGAGGGTTGTCCCCAGGTACAGTGATAAACTGTTTCTCAATTAATTCGATAATCGCTTAGCAAACAACCTCACCACCATTTTTTTTCTCCATTTGACCAATTCTCCTGGCAAATCATTGACCCAACCCGGAAAATATCCTTCCAACTCAAGGGTCTTCTTTTACCATTCAGGGTTGTAAATGCACCACTGACCCATTTTGGCCTGGCGTCCGTCTAAGTCCCACGGCAATTTAGCAGCGCAAAACCGCTCAGCCCTTTGGCTGCATGCTGCGGTTGAGCCCCTCCTGCGGATAGAGCCCGACGGAGCACATTAGCCCAAAAAAACTTCGATCATGTTTTTGCGCACCTTTCTTCTTGCTACCCTGCTGCACCCCCTGTTGGCGGCGCAGGCCCAACAAACCATTCGCGGCCAGGTCCTGGACGAACAGTCCACCGCGCCCCTGCCCGGGGTGACCGTGATCGTTTCCGGCACCGATCCTCTGATTGGCACCTCCACTGACCTGGACGGCAATTTTGTGCTTCCGGGAGTTTCCGTGGGAAGGGCCGATGTGGTCTTCAGCTACATTGGTTATGAACCCCGGACCTTGTCGGGAGTATTGGTCAACGCCGGCAAAGAGACCGTGCTGACCATTAACCTGACCGAAAAAGTACAAGCGCTGGACGCGGTCGTTGTCAAAGCAGACAACGGTACGCCCGGCGAAGCGCTCAACGATATGGCCACGGTGAGTGTGCGCCAGTTGTCGGTTGACGAGGCGCGTCGCTATTCCGGCACCCGCTCGGACCCGTCGCGGATGGCCCAAAACTTTGCCGGCGTTTCCTCGCCGGGCGATGACCGCAACGACATCATCATCCGGGGCAACTCGCCGGCCGGGGTGCTCTGGCGCATGGAAGGCATCGACATTCCGAACCCGAGCCACTTCGGAACGCTCGGGGCCACCGGTGGCCCGGTCACGATCCTAAACACGAATAACCTCAGCGACGCCGATTTTTTTACCGGGGCCTTTCCCGCAGAATACGGCAACGCTACTGCCGGCGTCTTTGATTTAGGCCTGCGAAATGGCAATACCGGCAAACACGAGTTCTTGGGACAGATTGGCTTCAACGGCTTTGAAGCCGGCGCTGAAGGACCGCTGGGCAACAACAAGAAGAGCTCCTATGTAGTCAACTACCGCTATTCCACGTTAGGCGTTCTGGAGGCCATGGGGCTTGATTTTGGCACGGGTTCCAGCATTCCGCAGTACCAGGACGTCACCTTTAAACTCAATCTGCCCACCGAAAAAGCTGGCCGCTTTACGCTGTTTGGCTTTGGCGGGTTGAGCTACATCGAGTTTTTGTCCAGCCAAAAAGAAGTGGATGCCGAAGCTGTTTTCGGCGACGATGGGTACGACCAGGTCTTCCGTTCCAACACGGGCATGGTGGGGCTGAACCACACCTACTTTTTTAACCCGAATACCTACGGCCGATTTTCACTGGCGGTGTCAGGCTTTCAAAGCACGGGCGACATCGACTCGATCAACACCGAAGACCTGACCCAGCTCATTGACCTGACGGACTTTGACTACGGCCAGCTCCGCTACACGGCCAGCTACGAACTGAACCGAAAGTTCAACGCGCGCAACAAGCTCAACGCCGGCATAACGGCCGATTTGTTTGCCCTCAACCTGGACGAGCGCACCTTGTTGGAAGGAGCGCAGCGGCCTATAACGGCCTTTGATGGAAACGCCGGTTATCTGCGCGGCTGGGCACAGTGGCAACACCGCTTCAGCGATGCCTTTTCGCTCAACGGCGGCGTGCACGGCAGTTATTTTCTTCTGAACGAAACTGGTATGGTGGAACCGCGGGCAAGCCTGCGCTACCGCCTTGGCAACAGCCAGAGCCTGAACTTCGGAGCGGGGCTGCACAGCCAGTTGCAACCGCTTGAAGTGTACTTCACGGAATCCCGCTTGCCCGACGGCAGCACGATTCAGACCAACCGCGAGCTTGATCTGTTCAAAAGCGTCCACCTGGTTGCTGGGTACGACAAGCTCATCGGCGAGCGCTTGCGCCTCAAAGTAGAAGGCTATTACCAATACCTCTACGATGCCGCCGTAGAACAACGCGCCAGCAGCTTCTCCATGCTCAACGCCGGCGCAGACTTCGGCTTCCCCAACAACGACAGCCTAGTCAACGAAGGCACGGGCCGCAACATGGGGGTTGAACTGACCCTGGAGCGCTACCTGAACAAAGGCTGGTACCTGCTTAGCACGGTGTCCATCTACGACGCCCGCTACACCGCCAGCGACGGCGCGGAGCGCAACACCGCCTTCAATGGCAACTACATCGCCAACGTTTTAGGCGGCAAAGAATTTGCGCTGGGGAAGGGCCATTCCATCGGCCTCGACAGCAAGGTAACCCTTGGGGGTGGTCGTCGCTATACGCCCATTGACCTCGAGGCTTCGCGCATCGCCGACCGTGAAATAAGACTGGATGACGTGGCCTACAGCGAACAATTCGACCCCTACTTCCGCCTGGATCTGAAATTGAGCTACAGCCTGGAAGGCAAAAAAGCCACTCAGAAGTTCTCGGTTGACCTCCAAAACCTGAGCGGCCAGGAAAACGTGTTCAGCCAGTCTTACAACCGATTGTCGCAAGACCTGAACACCCGCTACCAGCTCGGATTCTTCCCAGACATTCAGTACCGCGTGCTCTTCTGAACGGGCCTGTGCCGGGAGCCGGGCAGCTTAACGGTCAGCCGGGCGGCACTGCATTCGACACGGGCAGCTCGATGACCATACGAACTGCTCTGGCAGCCGGGCGGTCAGCCAGTATTCTGGCGGCCCGGCTGCCGCACGCAGGCCCCTATCTTTGCCCTACCCGCAGACTTTGCCCATGCGCTTCCGCAATCCCCATATCGGCTTCGATGACCGGCTGTTCACAGCATTCGGAATCCCGCTCATCGGTATCCTGATTCCATTGGTTTTTGGCGGCATCTATTTTGACGAAGGAGCTGTCTATTGGATCAATGTGGGCGTTTCCTGCATCTACACCGCCATTTACTGGTTTACTGCCCGGGCCCTGATGATCCGCTTGCATCGCCAGTACCCGGAGGCGGAGCAACTGGGGCTTCGGGTGCGCCGGCTGGCGGCGTTGTTCGTTCCTTTTATCATCGCCATCTGCCTGTTGAGTTACTTGGTGATACCGGAAGCATACGGGGCAAAAACCAATTTTCTCCAAAGCGTCCTGATGAGCACCATCCTGACGGTCAGCGTGGCCTCCATCTATGAAAGTGTGTACCTGCTGCACCGCTACCGCGAAGTTCAATTGGAACGGGAGCAACTGCTGCGCGAGCGCGTGCAAACCGAACTGGAAGCCCTTCGAAATCAGGTAAACCCGCATTTCTTGTTCAACAGCCTCAACACACTCGCCGACCTGATCAGCGAAGATGCCGTGCGCGCCGAGCAATACGTTCAGGAGTTGAGCAAGGTGTACCGCTACGTGCTGGAAATCCAAACCCGCGAACTGATCCCGATGCAGGAAGAGCTCGATTTTCTGCATTCCTACCTCTACTTGCTGCGCACCCGCTTTGGCGATAAAATCCAGGTGCATTTCGCCATTCCCGAAAACTTATACAATCGGCACATCGTGCCGTTGTCGCTGCAATTGCTGTTTGAAAACGCCATCAAGCACAACGTGGTTTCAGAGGCGCGGCCCTTGCACATTGACGTGTACAGCGAAAATGGCGTCGATCTGGTGGTGCGAAACAATTTTCAGCCCCGCCAACACCCGGTCAATGGCCATGACCATTCCACCAAAAAAGGCCTGGACAATTTGCGCAACCGCTACCGGCTCCTGGCTAACCGCGCTGTAGAAACGCTGGCCACGACCACAAGTTTTACTGTGGTAGTTCCCACCCTGTCCACAGCCGAATCCCTGGTCGCGAATTTCTCCAAATGAACACACTCATTCTAGAAGACGAATTTCCCGCAGCCAACCGGCTTCAACGACTGATCGCGCGCTGCGATCCGGGTTTGCGCATCACAGGGGTGCTGGACAGCGTGGAGGCAGCGGTGGAAAGGTTTCGGCTCGGGGAGCAACCGGATCTCTTATTCGCCGACATTCACCTGGCCGATGGGCTGAGCTTTGAAATTTTTCGGCAGGTGCCCGTGGACTGCCCGGTCATCTTCACCACGGCCTACGACGAGTACACGCTCCGCGCCTTCAAACTCAACAGCGTGGACTACCTGCTCAAACCTATTGACGAACAAGGCTTGCGCGATGCCCTGGACAAGTTTCGCCGTTACCACTTGCGCAATGCCAGCGGAAAAGAGAGCGGCGC
>CAYSDI010000037.1:6661-9023 GCA_964429745.1 uncultured Chitinophagales bacterium
CCTGATTCGCCAGCTGCTCGAAGGTTGGGGTCAACCGCGTTACCGCCAGCGCTTCTTGCTGCGCCGCGGCGAGCGCTTGGACTACCTGGCCACCCACGAAGTGGCCTACACGTATTCCGATCAGGGGCTGACCCATTTGGTGGACCTGCGCGGACACCGCGACTTGCTGGATCGCACCCTGGAGGAGCTGGAACAAGAATTGGACCCCACACAGTTTTTCCGCATCAGCCGCAAATGTATAGTAGCCCTTCCAGCCATTAAAGGCATCCATAAGTATTTCTCTGGAAGACTAAAGTTGGACCTGGACCCTACCCCTCCGTTTGACGTGCTGGTCAGCCGGGACCGGGTAGAGGGCTTTCAATCTTGGTTGGATCGCTAACTTGCGGGATATTACAGCTCTGCCAAATGATACCATGATCACGCTTACCACGCCGGCACTGCTTTTTCCGGCCATTTCGCTGCTTTTGCTCGCCTACACCAACCGCTTTTTGGTGGTAGCACAACTCATTCGCTCGCTCTCCAGCAGCATGGACGACGCCAACCGCCGCACCGTGCACCGGCAAATTACCACGCTCAAACGACGTGTTTATCTTATAAAAGTTATGCAAATCTTTGGCGTGGTGTCGTTTTTGCTTTGCACGGTTTCCATGTTCCTGATCTTTCTGGAACTGCCCGTTTGGGGCTCCTGGCTCTTTGGCATTTCCATTCTGTCACTGTCCATTTCGCTGGTGTACTCGCTGTACGAAATCGGCATTTCCACCCAGGCGCTAAACATCATCTTGGACGACCTCAACCTCTTTGAAGGCGACAAGCGCTGAGCGAGCAGTAGGCTGTCAACCGCACTTCGGGGCGTGCTTCTGATGGCGCGCCTGACCAGAAGCGCAGCCTTACTCCGCCCTTGCAAAAGCCATAACCGCCAGCCCGTTCTCCAGCAACGTCAGCGTCTGCCCGTCGGGGCTGATGCCGTAGGCGTCCACCCGCTGCAGGGCTTGCAAAAACACCGATTCGCCGAGCCCGGCACAAGCCATGCGCGTCATGGCCAGCGGCTCTGGAAAACTCAGGTTCATTCCTTTTCGGGCGAAACGGCCGCTGTACGAATTGCAACTGGTGTTGCCATTAACCGTGCCTTTCTCCGTGTCCAGACTCAGGGTGGGCTTGCGCTCCGGGTAAATTCCGTCAAACGCGATCCGGGGTCCGGTAATGTACGTCAGTTGCCAGTTGCCGCCGAGCGGTTCGCCCGAAAAAACAGGCGCATCTTCACGCACCGCAACAGCGTCCGTGCGCTGCGCCGTGAGCAGGTGCCAATACGGCTGGTGGAAATGGTGCAGGAAAATGCTGTCAGAGGTTTCGGGATAGCGCCGGAAGTACTCCGCATCCGGATGCAGGATCACCGAAACGCCGGTTCGGCTGTAATTCAGCCCGGCGGCCATGGGCGGGAGTGATAGCTCGGGCAACACGTCTTGCACGCACTTAGCGATGAAATAGCCCATATACTTTTGGTACTGGTCCACGGCTTTGCGCGGCGGTTTGTCCAACTTTCGGTGTACGCGCCGCAGCAACAGGTTAACCGGGAACTTTTGTTCCCGGATCATCGCAGGTATTCCGGGAAAAGGACTGGTCGGGTTGAAATCATCCAGCCGCTGGATGGACACCGGAACTTGCGGGACCCAATCGGCTGCATTGACCAGATTGAACGCCCAACCTTCGCGGGTATTGAACTCGTAGTCATAAGCAAAATAGACATTGCCGGGCTTGGGCGCGGCAGTGCAATAGGTCTTAATGTTCCAATTAGCGGGCAACCTGCCCTGGCGGCGAAGCTGCAACAAATGTGCCGTCAGCAGGTAGCCGATAGCGCCTCCCTGGCTGTGCCCGGTGATCACCAAACCTCGCACACCTGCTTGGTAACAGGAATCCAGTTTGGTCAGGATGTCGCTTTCCAGGTATGCCAGGCTGATCAGCCATCCCGTGTGAACAGACGCTTTAGAATCATCCGCCAGACGGTAACGGAAGGGTTCGTACCCCGCACGCTCCAACGTCCCCACCGCAGGGGTCATGGACGCGTAGAAATTAGCCAGCCAACTGATCGGCTCCTTCGTGCTGCCGCGAACATTGATCACGGCGTTGCCTTCCGCGTTGGTCCACAACTCCCACATGTTGTCCAGCCCGATTGACTCCGAGCGGTATTGCCGCTCAAAGTAGCGCGGCTCTTCAAAGTCGCCCACATAGGCCGAATCGCCGAAGCGAGCAGAAATGCGCAGCATTTCAGCGGCTTCCTCCCAGATAAATCCGGGTTGCAGCGGCTGGGCGAAGGGCTGCTGGGCCTGAGCAAGAGCTTGGGCCTGATTCTTAGGTTGAGTCTGAG
>CAYSDI010000037.1:9123-23456 GCA_964429745.1 uncultured Chitinophagales bacterium
TGAGCCTGGGCCAGAGTCTGAGCCAGAGTCTGAACCAGAGCTTGGGCCAGAGTCTGAGCCTGGGCCAGAGTCTGAGTCTGAACCTGAGCCTGGGCCAGAGTTGGAGCAAAAACCTGCGCTTGTACACCACCAGCAAAAAGCCCCAAACTGCACAGCCAGAAAACCAGCACGGTCAGCACCACCTTAGCCCGCGTCGGGTCAACCCGCTTCCAAATGGCCGCCGAGGCGTCCCACAAGCGCTTGCCGGCCTCGGCGTCGTACACTTTAGGATCCATTTTCTTGTTGTTGAGCATATGCAGGTAGCGGTTCGTCTGCCCTTCCAGCTCATTGGAGCAGCCCAGGTAGGTGGCTGGCATGGCTCCCTGCGCCGGGGTGCGAAAAGCGACACTGAAAATGCCACGCAACACCACCCGCAGCGGACCTGGTGCCTCGCGAATAATGTTGGTGTTGACCGGACCGGGGCAAAAAGTGTGCACCGACACGTCCGGAGATGCGCCATGCCCCCGCAGCCGCCGCGCTAACTCCGTGTTCATGGTGTTGAGCACCAGCTTGTAATAACTGTAATACTGGATAGCCTTGTTCACCCCGTATTCGTTGTAAACACCAAAGGTGTCAAAATCAATGGCCGAAGCCGTCTGGTGCGAATCAGATGACGTGTAGATCATGCGGGGCGTGTGGCCCGGCCGGTCATTACCGGATACCGTACTGTTTGGTATAGTTCCGTCACCCAGCAGGCGATTGGCCGTGATGAACTTACTCAAGTAATTAACCAGAAAGATTTCGTCCAGACCGCTGACTGTTTTGCGAGCTTGGGGGGTGGCGACACCGGCGTTGAAAAACGCCAGGTCCAATTTCACGCCATCGCGCTTCAGGCCGTCGCAGAAGGCGTGAATGTTGTCCAGATCGGTCAGGTTCAGGTGCCGGATCTCAACGCTCGAAGAGCCGCTCGCCTTGCGCACCCTTTCCGCCGCTTCCGGAACCTGGCTGCGGCAAGCCATGATGACGTGACCACCGCGCCGCGCCAAATCCACGGCAATGGCCTCTCCTACGCCACTGCTGGCGCCGGTAACCAGGCATACCTTGCCGTCGCAGCGCAGGCCGTCGTTGTAGGCTTCGGCCAGATCCTGGCTGCGGAACAAATCTTTGACCCCGGCCAGTGCTGCCGAAACAGGGTTGTGAAACCGACCTTTTTCTGCCATGTTGAAAAGTTGCGAAGGGCCAGCTTGCCCTTCGAACGGAAACAGCCCTGCTTGCTGAACGCTCATACAAACTCAGCGCCGAAGATAACAGCTACCAGGCAACCCCATCCGCCCAAAAACCACTTGGACAAAGCAGCAATACGGCGTATTTTATCACCATGAAACACCTTTCCCTACTCCTCTTCGCTTTCCTGGCCGGCATTTTGGCTCAGGCCCAAAGCACCGTCACCGGCAACCTCAACGTCGATGGCAGAAACCGCTCCTACCGGTTGCGTATCCCACCAGCTGCAAGCAGCGGCGAGCCCCTTCCCCTAATCGTGAGCCTGCACGGCTTTGCGCTGAGTGCCACCAGCCAGGAAAGTTCCAGCGCCATGAACGCCATCGCAGACACGGCGGGTTTTTACGTGGTGTACCCCAACGGCACGGCTGTTGCATTCTTTCTGCAAGGCTGGAACGACGACCTGAGCGGCGGCGGCGTAGACGACGTGGCCTTCATCGACGCGCTGATCACGGAACTGGGCAACACGCGCAATGTGGACACCAGCCGCGTCTTTGCCACAGGGTTTTCCAACGGCGGGGGAATGAGTGTCGTATTAGCCTGCGCCCTCTCTGGCCGCATCAAGGCCATTGCGCCGGTGGCAGCGGCCATCAATCCGGACAATGCGCCGCTATGCAGCCCGGCCGTTTTCCGGCCCTTGCTCCAGATTCACGGTACCGCTGACCTCATTGTTCCTTACACCGGTGCTCCAGCCACCATTTTCTACCCGGCAACCGCCCCCGCAGAAGCTTTTTTCCGCGCTTGGGTCAGCCGGGACGCCTGTGCAGCGCCGATTATTAGCAATGTGCCGAACTCCGGTGCACTGGACTTTAGTACGGTGACCAAGGCTTCGCTGTCTTCTTGCACCAGCGGCCAGGCTTACGAATTTTACCGAGTGGTAGGCGGCGACCACAGCATTCCCGGACCCGGCGGCCAGAACAAAGACCTGTACTCGAGCGCAGCCATCTGGACGTTCTTTCGCAGCCAGGGCGGTGCCGCTCTGCGCCTGAGCAACCCGGATGCCGGGCAGGAACCGCTGGCAGAGCAGACGCTTAAAGCCGCGAGCCTGTGGCCCAACCCCGCCAGCGATGCCGTTCTGCTCCAAACCCAAACGGAAGGGCCTTGGACAGCCGTCGTGTACGACAGCCAGGGCCGTCAGGTAGCGCTGCTATCCGGTACCGGCCTGCAGGGCAGCCTGCACGTGGGCGATCTGAACACTGGCTTGTTCCAAGTGTTGTTGCAAACCGAAAACGGCCGCAGTCGCGCGATGCCGTTGCAAGTGCAGCGCTAAGCCTTTCGCCCGAAAAGAACCGCTTTCAGGTCATATCGGCCCTTCGATTGGTCATGGCAGCGAGATTGAGCGGTGATTAAGCTTTGATGTTGGCTTCGTAAAAGTCAATCCAGGCTTTCGGCGTGATTTTACCGGCCAATTCCCCCATCAATTTCAGGGGAATTTGGTCCGGTTTCTTAAAGCGAATGCAACTCTTGCCCATGTCCAGTTTGGTGGAAACGTACTTAGGGTATTGGCTTTCAAACCATTGCATCAGGTCGGGCATGGCATGCAAGCCCATGTGGTAAACAGAAATGGCCTGTTTCTGCGACGCAATGCTCATAAAAGGAAGGGGCAATTTGGGATCACAGTGATACCCGGCAGGGTAAAGCGAATGGGGAACCACGTATCCGATCATGCCGTAGCCCATCTCCTCGTGAAAACCCTTGGGAAGGTTCTTTTTGATCACCGTTCGCAAAGCCGCCATCGCGGCGGTCCGGTCTTGCGGCAGGGAGGCAATGTATTCGTCCGGAGTTGCAGCAGTGCTTTGCATAGTTGGCGATTTTTTTCGAAACCCAACTGAAAGTTACGCCCTGCCCGCCCAACGCGCCAAACTCCCGTCAGGGCCGCGCTTTAATGCCGGCCCACTGGCAGCAGAGTTGCCAGGAGGCTTCCTGCGCCCGAACCGCCGGCAATTTGTGCTCCACGTAGAGGTTGCGCTGCCGGGCGTCCAGCCTGCGGGCTTTTACGTTATCGGCCAATTGCAAATCCAGGAGCTGCCGAAGTTCGGAATACACGCGTTTGTCGTAGATCGGCACCGCCATTTCGATGCGGCGCTCCAGGTTGCGGGTCATCCAATCTGCCGAAGCAAGGTAAAGCTTCTCGCGGCCTCCATTTCCAAAAACATAGAGTCTGCTATGTTCTAGAAATCGGTCTACAATAGAAATTACCCGAAGCCTGCCGCCGAACTGCGGATCTTCGGTTTTCAGGCAACAAATGCCGCGGACCACCAACTGCACCGACACCCCGGCGCGAGCGGCTTCGGCCAGCACGTTGATCATTTCGGGGTCTTCCAGACTGTTCATCTTGGCGATGATGTACGCTGGTTTCCCGGCCCGTGCCAGCGCAACTTCTTCGGCGATCAGCGCTTCAAAACCATTGCGCAACGAAAAAGGCGCCACCAACAGGTGCTTGGTGTTGGTGATGATGCGGCGGCGCTCCAAAATTTCAAAGATCTGCAGCGCTTCGTCCGCCAGGCGCGGATCGCAGGTCAACAGCGCATGATCGCCGTAGAGGCTGGCTGTTTTTTCATTGAAATTGCCCGTGCCCAAGTACGCATAGTTGCGCATGGCGTCGCCCTCCCTTCGCGATATAACAAATAACTTGGTGTGCACTTTGATGCCGGGGTAGGAATACAACACCTGCGCCCCGGCCTGCTCCAGCGCGGCGCCCCATTGCAGGTTGCTCTCCTCGTCAAATCGCGCTTTGATCTCCAAAAAAGCCGTGACTTGCTTGCCGTTCTGTGCGGCGCGAATGAGGGCCCTGGCCACCGAAGACTCGCGGCCTACGCGGTAGAGCGTGATGCGAATGGCTTCTACGGTCGGATCGGCGGCGGCCTCTTCCAGCATGCGCACGATGTAGTCAAAGCGCTGGTAGGGAAAGTGCAACACCCGGTCCCGCTCGGTGATGGCGTCAAACATATTTTCCGCTACGTCCAAAAAAGGCCGGTTTTGCGGGGGAAAGGGCCGGTACCGCCAGGACGGCTCTCCTACGGGATCCGGAAAGCTGAACAAGTCGTGAAAATTGTGGTACACGCCTCCGGCCACCATGTCGTCAACCGCCAATTGCAGCAGCTCGGCTAACTGCGATCGCAGGGCGTTGGGCAACCGGCCATCGTAGAGAAAACGCGTGGGCATGCCCACCTCGCGCTCCAGGAGCCCCTGCCGGATTTTGTTGATCAGATCGCCGTTGAACTCATCGTCAATGTACAATTCTGCATCCCGCGAGAGTTTAATGGCCCAGGCCTGACCGCCGTATTCAGACCCTGCCAAACGCGGCAGGTTAAGCCGCAGGATGTCGTCTACCCAGGCAATGGGGTGGTAGCCGTCGTCGCCGCCCAACTCAATGAAGCGAGGCAGCGATTCTGTCGGCAAGTTGACCAGGCCAAGGTCTTTTTCGCCCAAACGAAAGGCGAAATAGATGCCGTTGTTGCGCAAAAAGGGAGCTTTTTGCCCGGGCGAGTAGCGCTCCACGCGGACCACTTTGCGCAAATGTTCGTCAAACCAGGCCCTGGCTTGCGGACCTGCTGTTTGCTGCAATTCGTCCAGGTTGAGCAGCTTGATGCCCGCCTCAGACAACTCCGGCAAAATTTCATCGCGGAAAATGCGGCCGAGCAACTCCTGCTGTTTGCTCACGATGCTCAGCACCTGGCGCAGAGTTCTGCGGGGCTTGTCCGGAATTTGCAACCGGGTTTCTTTTCGCAACTGGTTAAAGCTGCGCAGGGCAGCCACCCGAACGCGAAAAAACTCGTCCAGGTTGGCAGAGTAAATGGCCAAAAACTTGACGCGCTCAAAAAGCGGAACCCGGTGGTCAGCGGCTTCCTGCAACACCCGGTGGTTGAAAGAAAGCCAGGAAATATCGCGGGGAATCAAGTCGGCCGCAACAGGGCGAAGCGGAGCAGCAGTGGAAGACATGCGCAGAAAAAATAGGGGCAAAAACAGAGGAGCAAGGCGTTCTTCAAAGAACGTCCATTTTCTGCTTCTGTTTCACGCCACAGTCCTCTTGCCAAAGCAGCAGTTATGCACATACGGGGGAGTGCCTGCCGTGGCCAACAGGCTTGCGCCGGGAAGGCGTTAAATTAGCCGCGTCTTATGAGGTCTTGAGCACCAAAACCATGCTAGAATCTGCCTTAAAATCAATTAGTTGGGAGCAAGGGCTCCTTTCCGGCCTGATTCTGGTCGCCGCCTTTATTTCGGCCCAGATCATCAACCGGATTTTAGGCAAGCTCTTCTCTGACGCGGGGCGCATCCTCAAAGTCAAGGCGGAGAACTACCGCTTTTTCCGGCACATGGTGTCGGCCGGTATCTACTTCATGGCCATCATCCTGGTCTTTTACATGGTGCCTTCGCTGCGCGCCCTGAGCGTAACGCTATTTGCGGGCGCGGGCATCTTTGCCGCCATCATTGGCTTTGCTTCCCAGCAGGCTTTTAGCAACATTGTCGCTGGCATTTTCATTGTCATCTTCAAGCCTTTCCGGGTGGGCGATTACGTGCATGTGGGCAGCCAATACAAAGGCTATGTTTCCGACATTACCCTGCGGCACACCGTCTTGCATACATTTGAAAATTCAGACATCATTATTCCCAACAGCACCGTAAGTTCTGATACGGTCATTAATTTTTCATACAACGATGACCGCGTCTGCCGCTTCGTTGAAATCCAAATCAGCTTTAGCTCCGACATGGACAAAGCTCTGAAGATCTTGCAGGAAGAATGTCAAAACCACCCCTTGTGCATTGACGGGCGAACACCGGCAGAGAAAGCGGCAGGCGAGCCCAAAGTGCCTGTGCGCGTTACCGCCATCGGACCTTATGGCGTGCACCTCAAGGCCTGGGCCTGGGCTGCCACGGTAGAAAATTCCTGGTACCTGGGTTTTGACTTGAACCGCAACCTTAAACTGCACTTTGACCGCGAGGGAATCGTCATCCCCTACCCCCACCAGACGCTGCATTTTATTGGGCCGGATGCGCCAGTGGCTTCTGCAAAATCAGGAGCTGTTTACCAACAAGGCGGCCGCATCAACGAGCCGGGGGAATAGCCTCGCCAGCGTTTTTTGCAATGCCGTTTTGTTGCTGCGTTACCCCTCAAGGTTGCTCCAAAAGGTCCGGCAGAGCCGCGCGCACACGTTGAACAAGCAGACCGTCCACGGCAATCTGCACCCCTTGAACCGAAATGCGAAGCGCTTTAGCGGCTGGCATGGGTTCCAACACCCTGCTGGCGCGGACCCAATCCGGCTGCACATCCAGGGTTTGCTTGGTGATGATGTAGCCCTCCCACAGGGGCTGCCCCTCGCTGTCCAGCCATTCCAGCAGCACATCCGGAAAAGACGAATGCTCCAGGTAGGCCTTGAGCCAGAGCGATACCTCCACCCGGTCTTCCGCTGACCAGACCGCATCCCGCAGCGGAACCTCCGCCAACAGCCAGGGACCATTTTCCCGCACCATTGCGCGGCCAAACAAGCCCGGTTCGGTGCCCTGGTCAAAGCCGTCGTGCCACAGGACGCCTTCGCGCTGCAAGGCCGGGTCGGTCAGTGGCTCGGAACCAACCCCCAACAGAGAAGGGTCCAGCGACCAGAGCGAAAAATCCTCGCCCAGGTAGACCGTGTCTGCCGCCAGAATCAAGGCGCGCTCGCGGTCGCTGAACCGATTGTCCGTGCGCGGATCGGAAAACTCGCGGTTGATCAGCAACAGAATGGGCCGTTCGTCGAGCCGCAGCAGCAGACCGGGGTCCGGACCGAAGCGGCTCACCAGGCTCACGGTGGCCAACGTTTGCGACAGCGACGTGCGGCTCATCATGACGTTCATCAGCGGTAGACCGGTCTGGTACGCAGCCTGCATGCCCCAGCCCATGGCGCTGTTTCCCCAGCCCATGGCGCTGTTTCCCCAGCCCATGGCGCTGTTTCCTTTGTCAATGTAGAGTTTCTCCGAGCCCATGTGGTAAAACGGCAGGGTCAGGATAGCCTGAAATTGCTCGGGCGAATGGCCACCGTCCCGCAACGCGAGCGCAAAGGTTTGCCGGGCCAGCGCGTTGGGCTCTACCACCGTTTGCCTGAAGTGCCGAGCATGGGCCACGGCTTCTGCGCCCCATGCGCCAAAAAGAAGCAGCAGGATTGCAGTGGCCGCATGTGCATGGCCGCGCATGGCCATGGCTCGGTACCAGCGGTGCATCATCACCGCGGCAAAAAGGGCCCAAATGGGGTAAAACATAAAAACCAGCCGACCGGGAGATCGAAACTGTTTAAGCGGCGCAACATAATCCAGCCAATGTTCCAGCCCCCAGCGAAATGGCAGCGCCATGGCCAGAAAAAGCATAATCAGCGCGCTGAGTACCCAGGCCGCCAGATCATCGGGAAGGAGCGGGCAAACGCTCCTCAAAACACCCCTTCCTTTGGCGCGAATGCTGGAAATCAACCGGCGCAAAAAGCGCAGCGCCAGCCAGAACACGAGCAACACGCCGGGCAAGCCCACATACCCCAACCCTTCAGCCTGTTCCGGGGGTATAGAAATGCGGCTTCGCAACCAGCCGAGCACCGGGCTGGTCGGGCTAAAAAACACCGTTTTCAACCCGGCCCGGTAGTACGTAAAACCAAACGGCGCAGCCGGGCGATCGGCAGTCAGATCGGTCCAGTGCAGGAACAGAAACACCGACAAAAAAGCAACCACCCCCGCCCCCCCAACCCGCAAGACCACGGGCAGCGCCGAACGCCATCGCAGCAGCTGGAGCCCCCCAAACACCCCTGCGTAGGTCCAAAGCATAAAGGCTCCGATCATCAGGTAGTACAGGTGAACCATCCCGAAGCCCGCAACGACCACAGCCAGTCCGAGCATCCAGACCCAGGCGCGCTCCGCCGAGGCCCGCAGGCGCAGCACCCCCCACCACAGCAGCGGCACAAAACACACGTAGCCCAGCGCATAGTGGCCCTGCCAGCGGTGAATCTGCGGGCTCAACAGCACCACCAACAGCGCCGTCGCCACAGCCGGCCCTTCGGGCAGACCGTAGTGCCGTCCAATCCGGCGCATGCTCCAGGCGGCCGGCAACAAACTGAACAGCATCAGCGCGTTGAGCACGCCCGGAACCCGGGCATCCAGCGAGATACCCAAGCGTTGCGCGGTGCGCATCAGCCCCACCAACAACGGCTGCGCATCGGTATAGGTCAGGTGCTCCCCGTAGGGGTAATTCATGCCCGTAAAGCGCAATCCTTCGTCGTAGCGCACGGCCCATGCCGCGGTAAAATAGTTTTTGAGCCCGTCGCCGCCGGTGGCAAAAAGGTAATGGTTCGGGTGCCAGAACAGATCGCCAAACAGCAGCGCCATGGCGCCGAGCAACAGCGCGGTCAGCAGCAAATCGGGCGAAAGGTTCCTGTTCTTTAAGCGACTCATGCCGGGTCCGATGGTTTGGGCTCTGAACCTCGCAAACTGCGCAACCAGATGCGCAGAAAGTTCAGGCCCTCTTCGACCAAAATTCGGGGCCTCATGCGCGAGAATGAAATGCCCGGCTTGAGCTGAACCGGAACAGCCTGCACCTTGAGCGCAAAATGCCGGTAGGCCAGAAACAGAAACTCCAGATCAAAAAGGTAGCGATCAATAGAAGTGGCCAGGAAGGTCGAGCGACCAGCGCGGTCAAAACCTTTGAGCCCGCACTGCGTGTCGCTGATTTCCAGGCGCAAGAGGGTTCGGATCAACAGCCGCAGTGCACGCGAAATGAGCCGCCGCAAAGCGGGAACCTCTTGGTAATAAGCGTCGTCCTTTACCCCGGCAGCTACCTGTGCACCGTTTTGCAGCGCCGCATACACGGCCAACAAACTTTCTTCGGTATAGGGAAAATCAATATCGGTGTAGATAACAAGATCGGCGGAAGCCAGCGTCACCCCTGCCCGGAGCGTGAATCCCTTTCCCCGGTTGCGCTCATACTCCAAATATTGAAGCCGGGGAATGGCCTCGTTCAGTGCCCGCAAGTCGTCTGCTGTTACGCCAAAAGAAGAACCATCATTGACCAAAATCAAACCGGGTTCGCGGCCTATGGCTGCAGCCACCAACGCGTACGAATGGATGACCCGCTGCGCCCAGCCCGGCTGCGGATTGTAACAGGGCAAAACCAAGTCCAGGGAGGGCAGATTCATGCGCCCTGCAAATTACGGACTTCACGAGCGGAAGGATGCGGCGGGCCTGGGCAGAATGTGGCCGGAACGAAGCCGCGTGCTCAGGCGGCAAACGGCAGGATGAAACATGCACGCCTAAAACAGAGGTTGATCCCGCGTCCGTCTCAGGCCTTGAAAAACCCGTACTTGGCAATGCAGTACAGCGCGCGGAAACCATCGCGCCAGCCGATCTTTTTGCCTTCTGCGTAAGTGCGTCCGTAGTATGAAATGCCCACTTCATAAATGCGCACGTTGGGAATGCGGGCAATTTTTGAGGTCACCTCTGGCTCAAACCCAAAACGCTTTTCCTGCAAGGTCAACGACTGCACCATTTTAGTATTGAACAGCTTGTAGCAGGTTTCCATGTCCGTGAGGTTCAGGTTGGTGGACATGTTGGAGCAAAAAGTCAGGAATTTGTTGCCGATGGAATGCCAGAAAAACAGGATTCGGTGCGGTTGACCGCCCAAAAACCGCGATCCGTACACCACATCAGCCATGCCGCGAAGCACCGGGACCAGCAGCTTGTTAAACTCGGCCGGGTCGTATTCCAGATCGGCATCCTGGATGATCACATATTCGCCGGTGGCTCTGGAAATACCCGTATGCAAAGCTGCTCCTTTGCCCTGGTTCACCCCGTGTTCGTGCAGTTGAAATCCCCCCCCGGGGTATTCGGCAATGTACTCTTTGAGTATTTCTACGGTGTTGTCCTTAGAGCCGTCATCAACAATAATGACCTCCTTTCCGATACCCCCGGTAAGGTCAACCTCCCGAACCAAATCCAGTATTTCGCGCACCGTCCGGCCTTCGTTGTACACCGGAATAACGATAGAAAGCTTCTTAAAGGTTGCCATTTGGGCGGTAAAATTAACGATAATCGTAATCTAACTGAGCGAATCTTTGGTAAATACGGGGTAGGACCCCTTTAGTTGCTGAAAAGTCCGGTGGAAAGGGGAGCTAAAAACAGGAAATTTTCTGCTGGCATGCAACCCGGCACCACTTTTCCGGTCCTTTGTTGCCGAATCCTGTGATTTTGCAAGGAACAGATACGGCTGAAATTGTCGACTTGGTGGATCGCTGTCTGGCGCGGGAACGTCAGGCGCAAAAACAATTGTACCAGCGTTACAGCCGGTCTATGTTCAACGTCTGCCTGCGCCTGATGGGCGCACACTCCGCTGCGGAAGACATGCTCCAGGAGGCGTTTGTTGACGCCTTCCAAAACCTGCACCGCTATCACCGCGAAGTGGCATTTGGGGCTTGGCTCAAGCGACTGACCATCAATCGTTGCCTGAAAACGCTCGAAAAACGAAAATTGCTGACTGAATCGCTGGATGATTACCAAGCAGAACAAATCGCAGGCTCAGAACAACCGAAAACATCGCTTGAAAGCGATGACGATGGACACTACAGCATGGAAATGATCCGAAAAGCCATCGCAGCCCTGCCGGATGGATACCGCGTTGTTTTTTCGCTCTATGCAGTAGAAGGATACGACCACGAGGAGATTGCCCAAATCATGAACATTAGCGAGTCCACCAGTAAATCGCAGTACCACCGCGCAAAAGTCAAAGTGCGCTCCCTGCTAGAAGCCCTGGCGGTCTGATGCAAGCCTTCGGAACAATTGATGCTTCCCCATGAAAAACTTCGACGATACCGATCCATTAGCCGAACGCATCCAACGGGAACGCGACGCGCTGGACCGCGATATGCCCAGAGCGGATTTGTGGGAAGACATTTCCGCAAAGCTGGACCCGGATGTTCAAACCCGTCGCCCCAAAGTCTTTACCCTGTTGCCTGTCTTGCGGGTAGCTGCTGTTCTTGTCGGGTTGAGCGCCGTAGGGCTGTGGCTCACGCGCATGGACCGGAAAGCTGGCCAACCAGCCACCGCAGTTGTGCTTGACGAGGACATTTCGCCCGCCAATGACCCCATGCTGACCGACCCGCGCTTTACCGAGTTGCGAAAAATGGAGTCTGAATACGCGCGGCTGGAGCAAAGCAAGGCCGACCTGATCTTGGAAAACCCGGATCTGAGCCCCGAGGATGCCCAGCAAGCCATTGACCTGATTGACGATTTGGAAAACGATTACCGCCAGCTCCGCCAGGAGCTGGAAGCGGGCGCCGATGCCGAAAAAGTACTGGAAGCTATGGTGCGCAATTACCGCCAGCGCATCGAGGTGCTCGAGCGCATGTCAGACCTGTTTAGTCCCACCCCCCCCACCCAAAACCTAGAGGAATATGCTTCGTCTATTGTGCTTTAGTCTGCTGGTGGGACTGTTGGGTTCCCCCTTCGCGCAGGCGAGTGAATTGGAATTGACCAAACGCATGGACACGGTCTATGCGGTGCAGCCTGGCTTGCGGCTTGAGCTTGACAACCGCTACGGAAATGTTGTCTTTAGTGTCTGGAACAAAAACGAGGTTCGCGTCGAAGTGGACATCCGGGTTCGGGAAAGCGACAACCTCAAAGCCGCAGAAACCCTGGCGGGCGTACGCAGCATACAAGTTCTCTACGGCGGTTTTTTGCGGCTTGAAACCACCTTTGATGAGCAGAGCAGCGGCATCAAACGCGTGATGCAAAACCTCAACCCTTTTGAGCGCAGCACCGTGGATGTTGATTACCGCATAACCCTGCCAGCATACACCGTTTGCGAAATCAGCAACCAGTTCGGAGATGTGTATTTCGAAGGGCTGCAGGCTCCTGCCACGATCAATTTGCGCTATGGCGACCTGCGTTCGCAATCGCTGGCTGACGGAAGTTGGGTTCGGGTGGAATACGGCAATGCCGTGATCGGGAGTGCTGATCAACTTTTTGCCACCGTTTCCAATTCTGAGTTTGAATTGCGTCAGTCAAAATCGCTGGAGCTGCAAAGCGATGGCTCTAAAATTCGCATTGAACAGGTCACCGATCTTCGCCTGGCTTCCCGCAAAGACAACATTCGTTTGAACGATGTCCGCACCTTGCGCGGCCAAGGGCGATTTACCGACTTATTCATCGCAGCGCTGCAACAATCCTGTGATCTGGAGTGGTCACTGGGCAGCATTGACATTGCTGCACTCAGCCCGGGGTTTGGCGAGCTGCGTTTCGACCAGCGCAACACCACCGTAAAAGTGAATGTGGCCAACTTTGGCTTTGCCCTCCAAGCTTACCTGGAAGGCGGCCAATTGATCGTGCCCAAAGAAATCACAGAGCTAAACGTCAAAGTCCTGGACACGAAGAACAAAATCCGGAGCCTCACCGGCCAAATGCCAGCGGGATCAGGTGCCGGGAGCGGCAAAGGCAAGTTTGTTCTGCGGGGAAAAGAGGGCGAGTACGTCCTCTACCGCTAAGGCTGCATCACGTGTTTTTAGGCAACTTGAGGGTGTAAGGCTTGCCGGGTAGTACGGTGAGTTTGCTGCTCCGAATCCACGGATTAAGGTAGCGCAACATCTTGTAGTTGCTGCCCTGCTCGCGCGCGAAAGCCTGCAAGTCGGCCACTGAAGCACTGACGGTGACTTCGCGGTACTCTAGCGGCGGATACAAATCTTCCTCATCCAACACAAAGCCGTAGCGCTCGTGTTGCTCGTAGATGAGCTTGAACGCCAATATGCGGAACACGTAACGCGAAGTTTCCGTGCTCAAAAAGAGATCGTAGTAGTTTTTAACCTGCTGGTCGCTGAGTTTGCGGTCCAAACCGCCCATGCCCATGTTGTAGGAAGCGGCGGCGAGTGTCCAACTGCCGTAACGGTCATAAGCGCGCTTCAAGTAGCGGCAGGCAGCTTCGGTAGAGCGCTCCACATCGTAGCGCTGGTCCACTTCGGCGGTGACCACCAACCCGTTTTCTTTAGCAGTTGCCTCAAGCAATTGCCAGAATCCCGTGGCTTCTGCCGGAGAAACCACATTTCGAAGGTTGCTTTCGGCTACCGCGAGGTATTTAAAATCATCCGGAATGCCGTTTTTGGCCAAAATCGGCTCCATGATCGGGAACCAGCGGTTGGCCAGTTTCAGGTTTTGCAGAGTTTGGGAATGCCAGTAGGAGTTGACCAGCAACTCCCGGTCCATGCGCTCCAGCACTTCCTGGTCATCCATCGGGACAGGCTCTCCGGCCAGGGTCAGGTTCTTGGGCATTTTTACCGCCGGGTAGGCGGGTTGTACCCCTCCCGACAGTACAGGGCTTTCCGTTTCGGCCACGCCATTTGCGGCGTCAACCGAATGATTCCCCAGGGATAAAAAGGCCAGCACACCTGTGGTCAGGACAAAGAGCGCAGCGAGGATGTATTTCATGGCAACAAGTTTAGCCGGGTTAATCCGGCGGGCGAGGCAAGGAGCGTTTATACAGCGGAACGGTGGAACAGGGTTCCCCAAACATCAGGCTTAGCACAATCGGGCGGAGGAGTCTGGTCACTTCCAGGAAGGCGGCTTCCGGCACAGGCTTGTCGGCACAGCCCTTGACGACCACCCGGGCATCGCGGTAAGGTTCGAGGTCCATCTTCTGGATACGCTCCAGAAAAATCCGTGTTTCAGTTTCGGTCAACGTTCCAAAATAGATCCCCTTGGTCTGTGGCTGAGCCTGAACCGCCACCAACATATAGGCCCATACCGGAATGATGGCATCCGCGCTGCAAAAAACTGCGAGGATCTTGTTTTCAAACAACGACCAGTCTTGATCCGCCATAGCCTGGCGAAACTCTTTCTCGCGCAAAACCAGTCCTTTAAACAGGAACGGGGCGAGATCAAACGGAACAATCTCCAAATTTGGGGCGAAATCCTCCAGTTTGAGGGTGATTAGGCCGCTCTGGGCTACTTTATTGATAATACTCAATGGGGGTGGGCTTCTTCAGAATGCTCAGCGTCAAATTTACCCCAAATCTGCGCCAAAAAGCCCGAGCACTTTTCAGTACCCGGGCGTTTTGATGGATCTGGGCTCAACGCAGGATCTG
>CAYSDI010000037.1:23556-31676 GCA_964429745.1 uncultured Chitinophagales bacterium
GGATCTGGGCTCAACGCAGGATCTGGGGTTTTTAGGAATTCCCCTTAATTGAACAGGCGGCGATTGTCTATAACCTCAATCTCCCGCTTAAAGGCCTCCAGCAAACTGTTAAGCGAATAGCGGTTGCGCTCCTGGCTGTTCAGGCGCATAGAAACTGGTGCGTAATCGGGTAGCTCTTCGGCCAATTGCACCGAGGTAGGCTGGATAATGAAGACGCCCTGCTTTCCGGCCACTGGCCCGGAAACCTGATTGAGGTTCATGCCAAAGGCCAACCCCAAAATTTCGGGCTCCGCACCAACCTGCGGAATGAAATTGCTGCCAAAGGTGGCATTGGAGGCCGTAGATACCTGCAGGCCCAAGTTACTGGCAATCTTTTGGAGGTCACCGGAAGCATTGGCAACGGCCTGCTCGGCCTTCTTGAGCAACTGCTCGGCCTTCTTATCATTGATTAATTCGGCCTCCAATTGCGTGCGCACCGATTCCACATCCGGAACGCCGTCATCAGTTTTATCTTTCAAGCGAACCACGATGTGCTTGTCCTCCAGGTGGAACATTTGCACGTCGCCCTTGTCGGCATTGAACCCCCAGTCGATAACGGGTCTGGACTGCGGCAAATTCACGATGCTGAACTGGTTGTCGCGGAAGGTGCCAGAAATACGATTCTGGTACCCCATTTCCGTAACCCCTTTGTCAAAGGCCTCGTCGCTGCCGTACTTTTCGTAGAAGGTTTCTGCGGCGTTAAACGCAACATCGTCGGTTTCGCGGCTCGGTTTGATTTCGCGGGCCAGAAAAGAGACCTTGATAAAATCCTGAACGTTTTTCTTCTCCACAATTTCCATGATATGGAAACCAATGGGCGAAGACACCACTTCCGGTTTCCCGACAGTTCCGGTTTCGTAAATGAAACTTTGCAGTTCGGGGAAGAAGGGCGTGTTGGGGTTGATCCAGCCCAGATCACCGCCGCTTTCGCGGTTGCTCTCGTCATCGGAATGTTGGGCAGCGAGGGCTTCAAACGCAGTGCCCGCCTGCAACAAGCCGTACAAACTGTCGATCCGGCTTTGGAGCGCCGCTTTATTGCCCCCCTGGTCCAGGCGCAGGAAAATGTGGCGAACAGACGTAGAATCCGGGTAGCGGTTGCGGTCGCCCAAACGGGCAATTTTGTAGGCACCGCCTTCCAGGTAAGGAGCGGTGTAGGTTTCCGAGGGAAGGGCGAAAATTTCCCGCGCAAGCGCGGAATCACCCATCACGCTGTAGAGGTCAGCCAGGCGGAACCAGGCATTAGTAAAGGCCAGTGGGTCTTGCGAATACAAGCTGAGGAAGGAGGAGTCGTTGGACTCGCTCATCCACTGCCCTTTGTACTCCATCAACTTGTCCATTACGGCCTGGGAATCGGTGGGGGTGGCAATCACGTCAAATGCCACATATTCGATGTTGCGGCTGGCTTCCTGCTCCGTGAACGTAGGCAGCATTTCCTGGTACTTGGCCTTGACTTCTTCTTCGGTGAATTTGACCTCTTCATCCATGATGTCCCGGTAGGGTAACAGCACGTAGTTGAGGGCAAGGCGGGTATTCTGCATCTGGTGGTCGCGCTTAGCCATCCACTGAGGGGTATAAGCCGATTTCTGCATCAGGTCCGTGTACTTCTTCTGAAGCTGCTCCTCGCGAACAGCGGCTTCGCGCAGCAGAAAATCGCGGTAATACTGCTCCAACACCGGGAATTGTTCCCATTGCTGGGGATTGGAAACCAACTGGACAAATTGTTGTACGGCGCCAGGTTGGCTGGGATCGAGCCCAAACTGCGGGAAAGCCTGACGAAGTTGACCAATGTAAGGGTGGGGCTGTTCGCCGTAAATCAGGTTGGCAAATTCCGTCTCGGTGACCCGCAATCCTGCTTTGTCCAGGCGCTGCTGCAAAAGCTTGTTGTTGACCAATTGCTCCCAGGCCTGCTCTTCCAGCGTAAATGCCGTGGCCTCGTCCAGGCGGAAGTTGCCCTGACGGGCATCAACTACCCGCTGCTGACGCACCAAGTAGTCGTTTTGAGCGCGGGCAACCGCCGTGTTGTATTCGTCCGGACTCAACTCCACGCCGCCAATGCTGGCAAATTCGGTTTTGTCACGACGACCCATCGAGCCACCAGTAGACTGAGTGGAGTCCATGATGAGAAAGCCTACCAGAGCGATGGCGATGAAGACGAATACGATCCAGATGCGTTTTTGGATCTCACCAATGATGGCCATAGAAAGCAGTTTAATCCTTTTCGGGGGCGGTTTTTAACGGGTATTTAGCAAAATTGAGCAGAGAAAGAACCCCTCTTTTGGCAAACACCAACACGCCTTTGAACCCCCGAATTTATGGGAAGGGCAAAGATAGTGATTCCGTGGTAAGACAAGCCTTTAGAGCCAAGGATTCCGGGGGTTGTAACGCAAGATGCAGCCCCAGTGTTGCCAAATCAGGACAACAGGCGCACTTTGACGGTCTCTATGCGCTTAGACGACGCATAAAGTATGTCGAATTCCATGTTTTTGATGCTGATTTTCTGGTTCATATCGGGAATATCGCCCGTTTCAGCCACCAGATAACCCGCCAGGGTCTCGTACTCGCCCTCCGGGATGTTGAACGCGTATTTCTCGTTGAGGTAGTCAATTTCCAAGCGACCGCTGAACATATACTCGTTCGCTGACAACTGTTTTTCCAACAAATCCTCTTCGTCGTGCTCGTCCCGGATTTCGCCAAAAAGCTCTTCCAGCACATCTTCCATCGTGACAATGCCCGCTGTTCCGCCAAATTCATCCACCACCTGAGCAATGTTCTTTTTCTCTTTGCGGAAAGTGTTCAGCAGGTCCCGCGCCGTCATCGTCTCGGGTACAACAGGAATCGTCATCAGGATTGACCCAATGTTCCGGGGCATGTTGAGCAAGTCAAAATGGTGCACATACCCCAGAACATTATCCAGGCTCTTGAAATAAATGGGCAGGCGGGAGTAGCCGCTTTCAATAAAAACGCCCCTCAATTCCTCCAGCGAGCTGTTGATGCTCACGGCCTCCACCTCCAACCGGGGAACCATGCATTCCCTCACCTTGACTTCGCGCAAGTACAGGGCATTTTCGAACAATTCCGTGTCAATACCGCCCAGCTCGTCTGATTCGCGGGTGTTTTGCTCTACAAAATGCTGCAAATCCACTTTTGTGAAGGGCGCAGGAGCATTTTCGACCTGCATTTTAAACCCATTGCGGAGCAAAAAGCGAGACAAGGCGGTTGTGCCTTTTACCGGCAGAAACAGCAAATAATAGGTGAATTGGATCGGAATAGCCAGAATATGCAGGATCGCAATCGGATTGATTCGGAACAGCGTTTTGGGCACAAACTCTCCGAAAAAGAGCACCACGACCGTGGTTACCAGGGTTTGCACCAGCAACAGCAGAAACTCGCTCTCCAGGTTCGGCACCAGGTAGGGATCCAACAGCCGGGTCATGAGGACGCCAAAAACGACCAGGGCAATGTTGTTGCCGATGAGCATGGTTCCGATAAAATCGGAGGTATTCCGGCTGAAAAAACTAAGGATTTTGCCGGCTTTGCTGTGGTCTTTGCTCAGTTCAATACTGAGCTTGTTGGCCGAGAAGAAGGCAATTTCGGATCCGGAGAAAAACGCTGAGAATGCCAGCGTAATGAATATGTACAGAATTAATGGGTCCATGTTGGTTGAGGCAACGCAGGAGCGCCGCCGTTAGAAGAATCCTGGTGAAAATAAGGGAACTTCTAAAAACAGCCTCAGGCGGACTTGTCAGAGCGCGCTTTGTCGGCATAATAGGCCTCCATGTAGCGGCGATTTCGCTTTTTAAACCAGTACATAAACCCCGCCACACAGCCGGTAAACACCGTAATGTACAGGTAGTTGCCCCATGCCTGGCCGTTGATGGCCCGCACAATGGCCGTGGTCAGGGCAATGGCAGCCACCACCAACCACATCACTTCAATGATCCGCAGAAACTTACTCATGGTCGCGAATGTTTAAGGTGCCCTCCGGATTTAGGATTTTATACCGGGTGAATTCCTGGTCGGCTTCGAAGCCGGTGCCGAACAAAATCTCGTCTGCCGTTCTTATCCGCACGAACTGGTCGGAATAGATGGTCTTTTTGATGGGATCCCAAATCAGCTCTTCGGTATTGAGCTGTTCGCCTTCTTCGTTGATGACCACCACGTCTTTGCGGATGATGGTCAACTGGGTCTCTTCATAGCGAATGGCGTAGTCCGCTTCAAGCGTGCTGGAGGGCTGGCGGAGTTCGTCGTAGAAGGTCACTTTCACCCCGCCGGAAAACTCCATGTAGGCCTCGTTGGTCAAATGACGGGTAACCCGGGCAGACTGGAGCTGCATTTTAACCACGCCCTGGTCGCTGTAATAAATGGTCACGTCCTGGCCGCGCTCTACTGAGGGTTGAATTTTCTCGGCGGCTGCAAGCACGTCTGCCGGGTCGTTAACACAACCCGGCAGACCTGTTAGTAAAATCATCGCCACGCTCATCCTACTAAGGAAACCGTTCATGGCGGATTTTGTTTGAACTGGGCATCGTTAAAAAACCCAGATCCTGCATTGCGGCCAACAGCTAGTTGCTCTTTTTGCCGCGCAGGGTGGTGGTTTCGCCGATCCAGCAGCTAAAGGTATAAGAATCACCTTCGTTGAGGTTGCGCTCAAAAAGGTAAGTCTTGGTGGGCAGGTAGTCGCTGTAGCGGTTGATCCGGTCCTGGGCTTCACCCGCGGCACTGCCATCTACAGCCTTGGCCTGTGCGTATTTATCCAAGGCCGCCAATGCGCAGAGTTCACCGTCCATGCCTTCGCAGATGCTGCCGCTTGACGCGTACAAGTCGCCGATCAGGATGTAGGGATCTCCCCAATTAGGCCGGTAAGCAAGGGCCTTGCGAGCGTAGTCGCGGGCGCGGGCAAACTGCTTTTCCCGCTGAAAAACGCGAGCGATGACCAAGGAAAGCGTGCCTTTCCTTTCGCCATCCGTTTCCATCTCAATGGATTTGTTCCAGGCGGCTAAGGCACCGTCGCGGTCGCCGCGCTCCCACAGAATCTGACCGACGTCGCTCATCAGATCAGCACTGGGCTCCAGCTCGGCAATGCGCAGCACCACTTCGGAGAAGATCGGTTGCTCCGAGCAACGAGCACCCGTTGCGCTGTCAACAGGGGCGAGTTTGAGGCTGTTGTAAGCCTTTTTGAGCTCGTTAATGTCGCCCATGATTTTGTCCTTGTTGCGCTCCAACCGGGTAATCAACTTATCGCAGGTCAACAAACCGCGAGGCAGGTTCTCTTCAATCTTTGCTTTGGTGGCCCGCCAGCTATTGACTGCTTCGGCGTCGCCCGCCGTTTCGGCTTTGGCAATGTTGACTGCGGTGTAGCCTTCTAAACGATCGTAGATCGCCAGGATTTCTTCATCCGTTAGCAGGCCTTTGCTCCACAACACCGAGGTATATTGAAAGAAAGGGAACAACAAGTAGTACTCCGTGTTCTCCCCGCCGGCATCAATCGCTTCTTTAAACAGTCCGAAAACATAGCTGTGGCGCTCCGGACGGTATTTGTACATGTCATAAGCCAGGTAGCCCAAAACCTTGTCGGCTTCACCGAAGCACTCAATGCGCTTGCGGTGTACCATGACCAGCGTGTCCACTAAAGCCTGTTTGAGCACAGTATCCTGCTCGGCATCGGCCAGAATGGTGTACAATTTGACGCCATTGATGTAGGTGTTTTTGCTCAAGCCAGGAGCCTGGCTGAACACGTAACGCCAATGAGGTATGGCATCCACAAAATTATCCTGCTTGTAAAACTCGCGGTACAACGAGAATTCAATCTTTGACTTTTCCAAATCCGGACCTGTTTTGGAACAGGCATCGTCTTCGGCGATCATCAAAGAGGGAAGGGCTTTGCCGGCAGGCGCTGCTTGTGCGGTCAGGACCGTCAAGCTGACGCCTAAACCGAACAGAATCTGGCGCATGGTCTTCATAGCTTAGGTTAAAGGGTAACGAATGAGAAAGAAAGGTTAATTGACTTTCGATTTAATGAACCAGAAGCTGTCGCTTAAGGTGAAACTAACGCTGCCACGGTAAAAGGTTTCCGTGTAAAAGGCAGGATGGCTTCGCTGGCCAATTTCCAGGCTTAGGTTTATTCTGGAGTTTCGCTGAGGGGCGTATTGGTAGCTCACGGGTATACCGAAACCAAAGGTTATGCCAAACTCGCTGACGGGCTGCCCGTCAAACGTCAAATTGCCCTTACCGTATTGAAAACCAAGGCGATAGTCGAGGGGACGGGAATTTGTTTCAGGCCGGTCTGCCGGGGTGAATTCGCCTCCTGCCTTGATTTTCCAACTGTCGGTGAACGGTTCATCCTGGACAAAACCTTCAAATCCGCTCCAGCGAACCATTAGAAAATCAGCGCCAACCCGCCAGAGGGGATTATCAATTTGACGGTATCCCTGACGGAAGCTGAACCCTGCACTGAACTCCAACGGAAGGCGAATGTCTGACTCGCCTACTTCAACATTAACCACCGAGTCTTTCAATTGCTGCAAGCTGCCGCCAAGCACCACGGTTATGTACTCGATGTTTTCCGAGCCGCTGATGCGATTGTTCAGCCGCCCGGTGGCACCGAGGTCCAATTTTAAGTCGTTGGGCAGATCAATGCGGTAGCCAATTCCCCCGTCTAAGACCAAGCCGCGAAAACGGTTAGTTCTCAGGGCGCGGGTGCTGTAGGCCCCTTCGACAAGCGTATCGGCAAAGGTGACAAAACGGGCATTGTTGATGGTTCCGAACAGATAGCCGGCGTTAAAACCGGCGGAAAACCCTCCCGTCCGGTACCCGGCTCCGAGGTAGGCTTCGTAAAGGGTGCCCGTTCCTTGAAAGTCAAGAATTTCTAACCCGATAGCCGGGTCGCGCACCTGCTCCTGCCGGATATTGTATTGAACCCGGCTAAACGGGACCAATCCCGCGCTGATGCCCAAGCGCTGCTTCCACACGGGAAAGCCGAAGGCCAAATGCGATAGGGAACCGTTGCCGGTGGTGATGGATTCGTCTTGGTCAGCGATGGTGAGCAGGTTGCCATATACCCCGATGTCCAGGTTGGTACGGTTCAGGTAGGCGTAGGAGGCCGGATTGGCGCGATTCAGAATAGCCGGGTCAAACAGCCCTGCTGATATGCCGCCCATGGCTTTGCTCCAAACGAACTCACGAGGTACCAAATCGCCGATGCCAAAGTTGGAAAAGGGCGAGTTTTCCTGTGCAAAAAGGCCGGAAAGAGGAGCGAGCGCCAGTAATACAAGGGGAAACCGGGCCCTAATTCCTCTCCAAAACATTGTAAATCAGAATTTTATTTAGACCCTCCATCAGCAAATGAGGAACGGCAAATATCCGGTTTTTCATTGATGCAGCCAAAGCAGGACCGTCGCCACCGGTCAACAACACCAGCATTCCGGGATATTCCTGGCGATAGCGGTCTACCAGGCCGTCTAATTCAGCAGCGGATGCCGTGACAGCGCCAGCCAGCAGGCACTCCCGGGTGCTTTTGCCCACTAACGGGGCCTCTTGCCCGGTGCCATTCCAGTCCACTAACGGCAGCCTTGCGGTAAACGTATGCATGGCGCGCAGCCGCATTCGGATGCCCGGCGCAATTACCCCCCCCTGGTACACGCCGGCGGAATCCACGAACTCAAGCGTGATGCAGGTGCCCGCATCAATGGCCAAAACCGGTTGGTTTGGCGCGCGATGCCATGCGCCCGCAGCCAACGCAATGCGGTCACGGCCAAGAGTTTGTGGCGTTTGGTAAGCACTGGCAAAGGGCAGCGGCGTGTCTGCTTGCAAGGTCAGCATTGGCAGTTGTTGACCCAGCCATTCGAGCAGGTCTGCGCGCTCCGGGCCGGTGTTGCTCAGCAGCACCTGCGCCGGTTGAAATTGCGCCAGAATTTGACCCAATGATGACCGATCAAGCCGTGCCTCCGGCAACTCCTGGGGGGCCAGCCCGCCGTTGTCAGCGCGTTCTTCAACGCCGCCAATACCCGCATGCAGGAGCGTGTGCCCCCGAAACACGGCGTATTTGTCCCGGGTGTTGCCGAGGTCAAGGGTCAGGTTTGTGG
>CAYSDI010000038.1:0-30597 GCA_964429745.1 uncultured Chitinophagales bacterium
GGTGCCGGTTGTTGTGCTGCTGGCTTGGGTGCCGGTTGTTGTGCTGCTGGCTTGGGTGCCGGTTGTTGTGCTGCTGGCTTGGCTGCCGGTTGTTCCGTTGCTATCGGCTGCGGACGGGCTTCCGGCTTTTCAGCGGGTTTTTGGTCAGGCAATTGAGCAGGCACCTGCGTGCCGGACTCCGCAATGGCCACCGGTTCCGCGTTTACGTTTGCCCGGGCTTCTGTGTGTACTTTGTAGTCGCGGAAGGCGCGAAAAATGGCAGAGGCCATTAAATCCATTCCTTGGTCGGAGGCTAAAAAGATTTCTTCGGTGGCATTGGTCAAAAAGCCTGTTTCAATCAATACGGCGGGCATGGTTGTCTTGTACAACACGAGGAACCCAGCTTGCTTGACTCCGCGGCTTTTTCGCCCTACCCGTTCGGAAAACTGCTCTTCGATGCGCCCTGCAAGCTCTATGCTCTGTTCCAGGTGGGCCCCCTGGAAAAGGCTGAAAATGATGTGGGCATTGGGCGAATTGGGGTCAAAACCGTCGTAATGGTGGTTGTAGTCGTCCTCCAACAGAACAACGTCGTTCTCCCGTTTGGCCACACCCAGGTTGGCTTCGTTGCGGTGCAGGCCCATGACATAGGTCTCGGTTCCGTAAGGAGAAGTATTGGGATTGGCGTTGCAGTGAATGGAAATAAATACGTCGGCATCAGCGCGGTTAGCGATGGCGGCGCGCTCGTACAACTCCACAAAAACGTCCGTTTTGCGCGTGTAGATAACCTCTACATCCGGCAAGTTCTTTTCAATGTAGGCACCCACCTTCAGCGCAATTTGCAGCGCAACATGCTTCTCTTTGCTCTGCACACCCGAACAGCCGTGGTCATGCCCGCCGTGGCCGGCATCAATAACCACCTTCCTTACCTTGTAAAGCGGAGCTGCGGGCTCTGCAGGCACGCCTGCAGGCGCGGGTCCTTCGGTCCCGATCAGGGAGGCTAATCCGCTCCAGTTGCTCGCAACTGCAGCCGATCCCAGCGAAGCAGCGAGGACAAGCAACAGCAGGATAGCAAAAAAGCGAAAACGGACAATGCGTGGGTTCATGGCAAGAGAAAATCCGGAAACAAGGCGAACAGAACGAAGCAACTTCGAAACAAGACCTGGTTGACTTTAGCGAAAAACTTCAAAGACAACTTCGGTGCCAAATTCCTTGCAAGTTGGCAAGATTTGCCATGCACTCATGCCGCACAGGTTTGCGCGGCATTTTACTCCAAGGTCCTCTCATTGGGTTTTTACCCTAATTTCGAACCTTGGTTTCGTTGGTTTTAGCGCCTGGCCATTCTCTTATCTAAATTACGCGTAAATCAATTTGCCCACTCGCCGGTTTTGGGGATGCTTTGCGCTATTCCTGGTTTCCACCGGGTTATGGGCAACTTCTAACGCCTATATCGTCGCAGAAATTGGACGAAACGAGCCCATTCGGGTGGAAAGGGGGAAAGCTTTTTTCTGGCCTGCGGACTCCTTGAAGATCAACGTGCTCAAGCGACAGCCGTCTAAAGAAGCTGCTCCTGGGTACGTTCCCCTTGTCCCGGTTAGCGACAGCCTGCGGCAGCAGGTGGAAGGGCAGGACAGCCTTCAGCAAATTTTGCCCGGGGAATTGGCTGCGGATTCGCTGGGCGACGGTGCTTCGGATTCGCTGTTTACCGGGACGGCAGCGGAGCCCACGCCGCCAGACACGGCACTGATAGTGCTCAACCCTGACGGATTGGAAGGTGATGTGGACTACGAAGCCAGGGATTCTATCGTATATGCTATTGTAGAGCAGAAGATTTTCCTTTACGGCCAGGCGCGAGTCACCTACGGAACCATTGATTTACAGGCGGCCTACATTGAGTTCAACTGGGCCGACCAGACAGTGACGGCCTGGGGTATTCCGGACACCTCCGGCACAATTCGCGGCAAGCCCGCATTTAAAGACAGCGAAGACGGCTTTACGGCCGATACCGTACGGTACAATTTCAAAAGTAAAAAGGGGCGCATCAGCAACATGCGCACCGAACAGCAAGGCGGTTTTTTGGGTTTTGAAGAAAGCAAAAAAAATGAATACGAAGAAATTTTCGGATACAAAGGCTATTACACTACTTGCTCCAATCCTGACCCGCACTTTCACATTCAGGCGGGCAAAGTCAAGCTGGTGCCAGGCGAATTGGTGGTGACTGGCCCTGCAAATTTGGTCATCGCAGACGTACCGACGCCGCTCTTTTTACCCTTCGCCATTTTCCCGCTGCAAAAGGGGCGCAAGTCGGGCCTGTTGCTGCCGGAGTATGGAGAGAGTCAACAGCTCGGCTTTTACCTGCGCAATGGCGGGTGGTACTTTGCCATTTCCGACTTTCTGGACCTGACCCTGACCGGCGACATATACAGCCGGGGCAGTTGGCGTGGCAATCTGGCCTCCAGCTACCGGAAGCGCTACGCCTACACCGGAAGGGTTACGGCTAATTTTGCCAATACGCGTTTTGGTTTTCCGTTGGAAACGGACTATCGCGTTACGCGGGATTTTCGGATTGCCTGGAACCATAGCCAGGATGCCAAAGCGCATCCCAATTCGCGCTTTTCAGCCAACGTCACGGCGGGCACAAGTTCCTACGCGACCAACGCCAGCTACACCACCGCCGACTTTCTGAACAACCAGTTCAGCAGCAACGTCAGCTATTCGCGGACGTTTACGGGCAAACCTTACCGCCTGGATGCATCCTTGCAGCACAACCAGGTCTTATCGGATAAGAGCATCAGCCTGACGCTGCCCAACGTAGTTTTTGCCGTCAATCGCATCAATCCGTTTGAGCGCAAAGTGCGCAGCGGAACGCCCAGATGGTTCGAACAAATCGGTTTCAGCTACCGGGCCGAAGCGCGTAACCAGATCACCACTACAGACAGCTTGCTGTTTCGCGCCGAAACGCTGGATCAGTTTCGCTTTGGCGTTAAGCACAACCTGCCGGTTACCACGTCTTTCCGGGTGTTCAAGCATTTTACCCTGAGCCTGAACGGTGCTTACAACGAATATTGGTACCCAAATTACCTCGTGCGCAGTTTCGTGCCGGAATTCCTCTTTAACGAAATCGATTCCAGCCTGACTTATGGTTTTGTGGGCACGGATACCTTGTCGGGTTTTCGGGCGGCACGTTTTTTCAATGCCAGCACCAGCCTGAGCACACGGATGTTCTCCACGTTCAACTTTCGCGGGCAGAAACTCAAGGCCATTCGGCATGTCATTACGCCTTCGCTCAGCGCAAATTACCAGCCGGACTTTGGCAGCAACAATTGGAATTATTATGGAACGTACAGCACCAATGCCGAGGGAAATTTGGGCACGTATTCAAAATTTGGTAACGGATTGTTTGGCAGTCCGCCGGCGGGGCGAATTGGGTCGCTGGGTTTTTCACTGAACAATGTGGTGGAAGCCAAAGTTGCTTCGCGCAAAGATTCGGTGGCCACGGACCGGAAGTTGTCGCTGCTCGACGCATTGAATATTGCTGGTTCGTATAATTTTGCGGCAGATTCATTCCGCGTTTCTAACCTAACCCTGAGTGGCCGCACGCGTTTACTGGACCGCATAGACGTCAACTTTAGCGGCAATTTCGATCCTTATTCCAAAGACAGCCTGGGCCGGCGACAGCGGGAGAGCGAGTGGAGCGTCAACCGTCGGCCGGTGCGTTTCAGCACTGGTAACCTGGCTATTGGCACTCGTTTTAACGGGGGAAAGACGGCTGAGGGCCGCGAGCGACCGCGCTGGCAGGAATGGGACGTCTGGGACCTTGATCCTGGGTATGCCGACTTTAACATTCCCTGGTCGCTGAGCATGAATTACAACCTGACGGTGCGCAACCTGAGCAGCGCGCTGGGCAGTGATTCGCTGGCCACCACCCAAACCGTTACCCTGAACGGCGACTTCAACCTGACGGATCGCTGGAAGGTGCGCTTCAACTCCGGCTTCGATTTTCAGCGCAAAGACTTCACGCTCACCACCATTTCGCTGGACCGCGACCTGCACTGCTGGCAGATGAGCTTTACCTGGATTCCTTTTGGCACCTTGCGCTCCTACAATTTTACCCTTAACGTCAAGTCATCAGTTTTGCAGGACCTTCGGATTAACCGCAAACAGGACTGGTTCGACGAGTTTTAAGATGGGCAGCGCGCGAGTTTTGCGATGGGCAGCGCGCGAGTTTTGCGATGGGCAGCGCGCGAGTTTTGCGATGGGCAGCTTGCTTCACTTTTTCGGCTCCACCGGCATTCCAACCTTTTGCGCCAGCTCCAGCACGATAAACAAGTCATCCCGCGTGGGCTCGCCAATCTTGCTGTAAAGCAGACTGCCGTCCGGGTGCAGGAGCACGATGCCGGGGGGATGCTTGATTTGCAGGTAGCGGTAGGCCCATTCCACCGCTAATGCGCCTTGCGTGGTGATGAGGGTGTCTTCTGCCGTGCCCAGGTACTGCTGGTCGGGGGGGAGGGGGGTGGGGTCATCGGCATACAACACGAGTTGCAGGGTTTCGCGATTGAGGCGGGTAAAGAGGTCCAATTCGCGCAAGGTAAGGTCTTCTGTGCGACGGGTCATGCTGTTCATCCAGGAAGCAAAAACCATGAACACAGGTTTATCTATGTTTTGCGCACAGGCCATGGCTGCCACCGGGTTGTCGTAGGCTTTTAAGCCAAAACTGAACGGTCGAATGGGGACCGTACCACAATGCAAACTATGGTTTTGACCTTCCTGTTTCAGCAGGTTGGGAAGGTTTTTTTCATACGCTGCAGAAAGTGCTCCCAGCGTCCAGCCCGGTTCGGTTTTTCCCATTCTGACCAGATTGCCCATGGCGTTCAACATTCGAGGATTGGCGCCGCAGCGGTTCATGGCCAGACTGTCTTCGAACCAAAACTCCGGGCGCAACGGCTGGCGGTACACGCTGCGACAGGCATCCATCGCAATGGACGTTTTCCGGTATTGGGTGGCCTGGTCCAGGCTGTCCAGCACGCGTTTCATGTCGCCGACGGTGTAGTTGTCGCCCTGGTTGGAAGACAACAACAGTGCCCATTTTTTCATCATGGGGACATCAGCGGCATGACCGCCCATACAGTCCAGAAAGCCGTCCGGCAAGCGGTCTGGATTGAATCCGACAAACGGCATCCTAAAGAGCGAATCGCAGGAAATGCTTCCCGTTGATTGGGCTTGAACAACCGTTCCATGAAGGGTGAGCCCCATCACAGATGACCAGATAAGCAGGGCTGCCAGCAGAGCCTTCCGAACAGATCGAGTCATATGCAAAAGATATATTTTAATAATATAAGTTATGTTATTTCTTGTTGCTGTCGTAATAACCAAACACTTTCTTCATCATGTCAGTGGTTCGGGCACCCGGGTTGGTACGGATTTTCTCCTCTTCTTTTTCGACCATGACGAACAAGCCCAACAAGGCGCGCTCGGTGACAAAGTCGCCAAGATCGGGATTGACTTTTTTTACCAACGGGATTTTGTTATACGCATTCATCACATCGCCCCAATATTTGGTGGCATTGGTGCTGGCCATGGTCCGGTCAATAACCGGGCTGAATTTGGCAGTAAGTTGTGGTGTGGTGGTGCGCTCCAGGTAACGGGTGGCGGCGTCTTGTTCGCCAAAGAGGATGTCCATGCCATCGCTGATGGTCAGGGAAGTGATGGCGCTGACAAAAATGGGGGCCGCTTCTTTAGCCGCCTCTTCTGCCGCGCGATTGATCGCCAGCATGGCGTCATCGAGCAGTTTTTGGCCGCCGGGAACTTTGCTGAGCGTGTTGATGATGGGTTCGGCTTCGGGGGGAAGGGGAATCTTAATCAGCGGATTGCCAAAGTATCCGTTGAGTTTGCTGACGGTGCCTGCGCCATTATTAGCTCCTTGTTTAAGAGCATCTTTTAGGCCCATGATCGTTTCGCCGTTGGAAATGGAGCCCACTCCGGCTGCGCCGCCGGCGGTAGCTAAAATGCTGTTTAATGTTTCCGGGTCGCAGGAGGGCAGGCTGATGAGCAGGAGCAGCGAAAAAGCGAGGAATTGGCCTTTCATAGGTAGATAAAAAGAGGTTATTAGAAGCTTGTCGATGTGGTTTGCCTGGGGTTACCGCAATCCGGACAGCGCCTTGTGGCCGGAAAAATACGCTAAAACCAGCCTGCGGGCCAAAGCAGCCCGCAGCCTGCGATTACCTTTGCGCGGCCCGGGGCTTTTCAACCCAGTTTACTATGGAAGCTATCTTGATTACGATTGGCGATGAAATCCTCATCGGCAGAACGGTAGACACCAATTCTGCCTGGATGGCTGCTGAGCTTAACATACTGGGCCTGGCTGTGCGCGAAATTTTATCGGTCGCAGACTCAGGTCCGGCCATTGTAGAAGCGGTGGAACGCAGTTTGAAACGAGCTGACCTGGTATTGGTGACCGGTGGACTCGGCCCAACCCGCGATGACATAACAAAGAAAACGCTGTCGGATTTCTTCGGCATGGCCTTGGTAGAACACCAGGGTGTGTTGGATGAAGTGGAGCGGCTGCTCAAAAAGTGGGGTCGACCCTTGAACCTGCTCAACCGCAACGTGGCGCTGATGCCCGATGGGGCCAAAATCCTGCTCAACCGGCGCGGAACGGCGCCTGCTATGTGGTTTGAACGCAACAACAGGGTGTTGGTGTCCATGCCCGGGGTGCCGCATGAAATGAAGCACCTGATGACCGAACAAGTGTTGCCCGCCTTGCGAAAGCGATTCGAACTTCCTCCGGTACAACACCGCCACCTGCTCACGGCCGGCATCGGGGAGAGCCAAATAGCGGAAAAAGTCGCGGATCTTGAAGACGCCCTTCCCCCGCACATTAAGCTGGCGTATTTGCCCAGTTTGGGCCAGGTAAAGTTGCGTTTGACCGGTATTGGTGCGGGTGCTGAAGCCTTAAAGGCGGAGTTGCAACAGTGGTTAGACCAATTTCGGGCGCGCATTGCCGAGTTTGTTTATGGCTTGGACGACAGCAGCCTGGAAGAGGGTGTGTTGGAGCGTTTAGCTGCCCGGGGCTGGCAATTGGGCATCGCGGAGTCCTGCACCGGGGGCAAGATTGCCGCCCGTCTTACACGCGTTCCCGGCTCCAGCGCGTGGTTCCGCGGGGGCGTGACCGCTTACAGCTACGAAGCCAAGTCTGCCCTTTTGGGCGTCAATCCTGGTACCCTGGCCCGTTTTGGAGCCGTTTCGGGCGAAACGGTGCAGGAGATGTTGGCGGGAGCTCTGCGGGTCTTTGACGCCGATATCGTTGCAGCCGTTTCCGGCATCGCCGGGCCGGACGGTGGTACGGATGAAAAACCTGTCGGCACCGTGTACATCGGAGTGGCTACCCGCGACGGAGTCTCGCACGTAAAACGCGTCCAATTCCCCGGAGACCGCGCCGGCAATATTGAGTGGAGCACCGTTGCCGCGTTGAATATGCTGCGGCGGTTGATGGATGGTGCACTGGGTTAGGCGACAAAAAAAACGGCTCAGCACACCTGGTGTACTGAGCCGTTCATGGATACAGAAAATTCAAGGCGATGCGCAGATAGAATCACAAGGCCGAGGCTGGTTTCTGCCTAGTTAGATTCGGTCAGGCCAAACACTAGACCCAGCGTTGCATAGATGCCCTGGTAACGGGCATTGGGATTGAAATTGCTGTTCTCCTGCCAGACGTTTGAAATACCATAGGTATAACCGACATCAAAGGTCAGGAAATAGAAATCCAAACCGACAGCGGCGTCCAAGTTGAAGGTGCCATCCCTGAATTCTTCCTTGTCTATCAGCGTGTTTCCGTCATCCTTAAGACTGATCAAAAAGTCATAAGTAGGACCCACGGCTAAGCGGACCCTGAAGTGTTCCGAGTCGTACACTTTTGCACCCGCCATGGCTTTGATTCTCAGGCTGGTTCGCGCCAGCTCGTCGTCGTTGAGGAACAAGCTGTCTTTAAAGTTGTAAAGAGTCTTTGAAGTGGTCACGAACACCCCTGGCTGGAAGTAGAAACGGCCGCCGACCCTGCCGTCGAGACCCACTATAGCACCCACTTTGTTTTTAGTGTTGATGCCAGTTGATGGTTCGTCTGTTGTCATAATACCGATAACACCGGCCTGCGGGTTCAGGCTGACGGACACCTGTGCCATGCTTCCCAGTGCCGCGGATAAGGCCATGGAAAAAATTAGTAACTTTTTCATTGAATGGAGTTTAGACCCCAAAACTACTGCTTTTCAACGATATACAAAGGGCTACTCTAATAATAATTGTGTTTACTATCAAAAGAAAGTTTAATTTTTGCATAATTATCAGGTGTGCTTTATCGCATTTCGTTTTCTTTGACACAAAAAATACGGGATAGAAAACATGCAGGAGCCTGGAGTGCAGGCGGCTCACTTTTCAGGTCGTCAACGAGTGATCAACTAGTATTGGTTGTCAACTTGCAATCACAGTAGTCAACTCGTAATCGACTTTAAACAGCGGCTCCTGGCATGGCATAAGGCCTTAAAAACCATTACCTTTACAGCGTTAGGACACCCTCAATTTATAGACAAAATTTTGCCTAAATGGCTTTGGCAGAACTGATTATGCCCAAAATGGGCGAAAGCATCATGGAGGCTACCATTCTCAAATGGCTCAAGCAGCCCGGAGATTCGGTAGAGCTCGATGAGCCAGTTTTGGAGATCGCAACGGACAAGGTAGATTCCGAGATCCCGTCTCCCTATGCTGGTGTTTTGGTGGAAATGCGTTTTCCGGAAGGCGAGACCGTAGAAATCGGCAAGATCATCGCGGTGATTGCCACGGAAGGGGAACAGGTTGGCGCCGTGGCGTCGCCGGCGGCGGCTTCTCCACCAGCGCACGATGCCCATCAGGCACCCGTTTCGGATAAGGTTGAAGCCAGCGCAGCTCAAGCTGAGCCGGCTGCCAAGCCTCCTGCGTCATCGCCTCAACCCGTTGCAGTTTCGGCCAACGGATCAGGTGGCCACGCTGCAGCAACCCCGGCCGCAGGTGGGGCACGGTTTTACAGTCCGTTGGTGTTGAACATTGCGCGTGAAGAAGGCATTTCTATGACCGAGCTGGAAGCGATGCCCGGAACGGGCAGCGAAGGCCGGGTCACCAAGCGCGATATTTTGGATTTTGTGCAGTCTCGCAAAACGGGAGCACCAGCAGCCTTGGCCGATATGGCTGGCGCATCGGCACTGGCGGCAGTTTCTGATTCAGCGAACCCCTCCGCGGCTGCGCCGGCGGGGGCCATTCCCGCACAAAGCCCTTCGCCCGTTGCAATTCCTGCGGGCGGAGCCCGAGTGATCGCCGAACCGATGGTCAGCGGCAATGTGGAGATTGTGGAAATGGATCGCATGCGCAAAATGATTGCGGAACATATGGTTCGGTCCAAGCACACTTCGCCGCACGTGACCTCGTTTGTGGAGGCAGACATGACCCCGATTGTGCAGTGGCGCGAACGGATCAAGAAGTCCTTTGAGCAGAAAACCGGAGAAAAGATTACGTTCACGCCCATCATCATTGAGGCCATTGTTAAAGCCATTCGCGATTTTCCGATGGTCAACGTGTCGGTGGATGGCGATCGGATTTTGGTCAAAAAAGACATCAACATTGGCATGGCAGCTGCGCTGCCCAACGGCAATTTGATCGTGCCGGTCATTAAGCGTGCCGACCAGCTCAACCTGCTCGGCCTGACGCGAGCCGTCAACGATCTGGCCAACCGCGCCCGCCTGGGCAAACTCAAGCCAGAAGAAGTGCAGGACGGCACTTACACAGTGACCAATGTTGGCACGTTCGGCAACGTGATGGGCACACCCGTCATCAACCAACCACAAGTGGCCATCATGGCGGCAGGCGCCATCCGGAAAAAACCGGCAGTCATTGAAACGCCGCAAGGTGATTTCATTGGCATTCGCCACATGATGTTTCTCAGCCACGCTTACGACCACCGCGTGGTGGACGGCTTCCTCGGCGGCAGTTTCGTGCGCCGCGTAGCCGACTACCTGGAGGCTTGGGACCCGAACCGTGAGTTCTGATGGCTGCACGAGACGCTGACGCAAGGTCAGCCTCTTCTTCTTCCAGTGGAAAGACCCCCGTACCCGCCGGCAACACCGAAGCAGGTCAGGTGGTGTTTTTCCACGTAGGCCTGGGCAAGGCAGCCTCCACATTCTTGCAATACGCTTTCTTTCCGCGCTTGAAGGGCATCCGATATTTGCAGCGCACGCGTTATCGCCGTGCACCGGAATGGCTGGCAGCGCAGGGACCGGGCCGCTACCTGATCAGCCGCGAATTCGACCAGCAATTGGAGCGCGAGTGTACTTGGTTTCGCAATCAATTGAAGGGCAGGGAAGGAGTGACCATAGTTCCTGTTATTGTTTTGCGCAGGCAGGATGGGTGGTTTGCTTCGCAGTACCGAAGGCACATCAAGAATGGCAGCCCGCTGGCATTTTCTGCGTTTATTGACGCAGTGGCAGACCAAGGCCTCTGGAAATTGGCTGACGGCTTGTTCATGCCAAAACTTCGCTTTTTGGAGGAGTGTTTCGACCGGCCACCGAAAGTGTTGTTTTACGAGGATTTACGGGCAGACCCCTCGGTGTGGCTGCAGCAGTTCGCGGGATTATTGGGCGCTACCTACGATCAGGGTGCCATACGGTTGGATAAGGTCCACGCCTCGTACAGCGAGCATCAGTTGCTGGTCATGCGGGTGTTCAGCCGCCGCTGGTTTCGCCAGCCCATAGCCCACGGCAAGACCAATTGGCTTGGCCGTAGGGGCAGGCTCCTGGCCTGTTACGCGGTATTGTATGCTGCCCGATTTTTGCCAAAGCGTTGGTTTTCAGAGCCTTTTATTGCCCCAGCTGAGCTTGAAGCCGTGCAGGAGAGGTTCAGCGAGGACTGGGCCGAAGCGTCTAAAAATTCCGTGTTTAAACGTTAATGAACTAATTTAACCGGATGGTTAAATTATGAAAAGCGCGCGCTACTTTAGCGCTCGTTTATGGCCCGAAAAACCCCCGGTAAACACCAGCTTGCGGAACCGTTGCAACCACCTGCAAGGGTTGAGGAAATGCGTTTAGCCCTTTCACCCAAAATTGCAGCGTTGCCGGCTGCGTGCAACGAGATAAATGCGCGGATGGATAAGTCACCGGAAGTACTCATCCTGGATGCCGCCCGCACTGTTTTCCATTTGCGCGGTATGGACGGAGCCCGCATGCAGGAGATTGCAGAAACTGCAGGGTTAAACCAGGCATTGCTCCACTACTATTTTCGCTCCAAAGAGAAGTTGTTCACCGCCGTGTTTGAGCAGGACTTCAAGGCCATGTTAGCCGTTCATTCCGCGGTCATTGAAAAAGGCGGCGATCTTTTTGACCACATCCGGTTTTTTGTACGGGCCAAGATCACCTTCTTGCAGGAACACCCTTATTTGCCGCAATTCGTTTTGATGGAGCTCAAGCGCCATCCCGGGTTATGGGAAACCTGCATGGGCCATAAGCGCAAGCAGGGATATGCCCAAGCGGTTCAAAAGCTGGTAAAGGACGCCGAGCATCGCGGTCTCATTCGTCAAACGGATCCTGTGCAACTCATGACCAACATCATCTCGTTGTGCACCCATCCTTTTTTGGCTCGCCCCATGATCATGAATTCACATGGTATGGGCGAGTTGGAGTTTGATCGTTTTCTGGAAAGTCGAAAAACTGAAGTGGCTGATTTCATCATTGCTGCCATCAGCAAAGTGCCCAAAACCGCCGCTCCCCACCAAAAGACCCGTAAGGGACTCGCTCACTAACATAACCTAACCAATCTTGTATGTGGTTCAGAAGAATTTCCCTCGTCGTTGCTGTGCTGATTCTGGCTGCTGGCTTTGGGTTAAACAAATTCATGGCTGCCCAAAAAGAGGAGCCTGCTCGCAAAGTGATCAAGAGCATACCCCCGGCAGTAAATGTGTTGGAAGTGCGCAACGGAACCGTGCAGCCCGAAGTGCCTTTGACGGGTCGCCTTCGGGCCAGCCAGCGAGTGGAGCTCTATGCTGAAGTATCCGGCAGGCTGCTCAGCGGCGGTAAGGCATTTCAGGAGGGCGCCTATTTCCGGCAGGGCGAAGTGCTGTTTCGGCTGGATGAAACCGATCAGCGCCTCCAGTTGATTTCGCAGCGTTCCACTTACCAGAGCCTGCTCATCCGGCTTCTGGCTGACTTGAAAGTGGATTACCCAGATATTTCGCCGGCCTGGGAGGCATACGTGCGCGCGTATGACGCCAAAGCGCCGTTGCGTGAACTGCCGGAGGTTGAGCAGGAAAAGGCGCAAAATTTTCTAGCGGTGAACAATGTGTTTAACCAATATTACAGCATCACCGCCGCCGAAGCACAATTGGCCAAATTCACCGTTTATGCACCGTTTTCGGGTGTCGTGGTTCAGGGCGATGTTGATCCGGGGAGCCTGATCCGCGCCGGGGCTAAAATCGGCGAGTTCCTCAATCCTGAGCGCTATGAGTTGGAAGCCTCCATCGCGCAGGCTGATCTTGGCTATGTGCGCCCGGGATTGGAAGTCATGTTGCGCGAAGAAGGTGGCACCGGCCAGTGGGAAGGTACCATCGATCGCATCAGCCAATCTGTTGATCCTGGAACGCAGACTATTAGAACTTATATTAAAGTTGATGGTCCTGGACTTAGAGAAGGCTTGTATCTAAGCGGCTCCATCAAAGGTGCTCCGGTTGAAGGGGCCATTAGTCTGGATCGCGGCCTCCTGCGCGATGATGGCAGCCTTTGGATCGTTGAGGCGGAGACCCTGGCACTGCGGACACCCAAAGTGGTCTACAGTTACGGCAATCAGGTGGTAGCCAGCGGTCTGGTCGACGGTGAGCGCTTGGTGAACCAACGTCTGCCAGGTGCGCACCTGGGCATGGCGGTGCGTTTGGCTGAAGCTCCCTAAATACCTCCTGTATCTGTTCCACTTCCATTCAAATCAGAACGTATGAAAGGTCTTATTTCATATTTTATTAAGTATCCAGTATCAGGCAACGTGCTGCTGTTTGTGCTGGTCATTTTTGGCCTGATCAGCCTGAGCCGGTTGCAGTCGTCCTTTTTTCCGGAGACCCCGAGCAGGGCTATTAGCATCCAAGTGATCTACCCGGGAGCGAGCCCAGAGGAAATTGAGGAAGGGATTGTCCTGAAAATCGAAGATGAACTGCGAGGCACCAGCGGTGTGGACCGCGTTACTTCGGTTTCTCGCGAGAACAGCGGTTCGCTGAACATTGAAGTGAAACGAGGCAGCAACACCGATCTGGTTCTGCAAGATGTGAAAAACGCAGTAGACCGTATTTCGTCTTTCCCGGTGGGGATGGAGCCGCTGGTGGTGTTCAAGATTGAATCGACAGCGTTAGCGATGACTTTTGCCATACACGGTGAAGTGAACCTGAACGCCTTGAAGGCCAAAGCCCGTGAAGTCGAGCGGGATTTGCTTGCGGTAGAAGGTATTTCAAAAGTGACGCTGGGCGGTTTTCCAGAAGAGGAAATAGTGGTCAACTTGCGCGAGGATGCCTTGCGCGCCTATGACCTCAACTTTCAGGAAGTGATGAACAAGGTTCGGTCAGGCAATCTGGAACTGACGGGCGGTTCTGTAAAAGGGGCAGAAGAAGAGCTCCTGATTCGCTACGACGGAAAGGGCTATTTCGCCGAAGACCTCCGGGATCTGGTGTTGAAGACGGCCTCGGATGGCCGCATTGTTCGCTTGGCCGATGTGGCGGATGTGCGGGACGCTTGGGCGGAAACCCCTATTCGCAGCGAATACAACGGTACCCCTTCGGTGACAGTAGACGTTTTTAACACCAATACCGAAGACATCCTGTTCATCACCGATACGGTGCGCAATTACGTAACTGCTTTTAATGAGCGACAGGATGTTGTGGAGGCGTCAATCATCACGGATTCGTCCAGGACCCTGCGCCAACGCATAGACATGCTCAAGACCAACGGCATACAGGGCTTTTTTCTGGTGATCATCATCCTGGCGCTGTTTTTGAATTTGCGCCTGGCGTTTTGGGTAGCCTTGTCCATTCCTATATCATTTGCCGGCATGTTCATTTTGGCGGGCTTCGCCGGCATCACCATAAACGTTATCTCGCTGTTCGGGATGATTTTGGTGATCGGGATTCTGGTGGACGACGGCATCGTTGTTTCAGAAAACATCTATCGGCATTTCGAAATGGGCAAGCCGCGTATTCGGGCAGCGATGGATGGAACCCTCGAAGTTTTACCTTCGGTTTTGACCGCCATATTAACAACTATGGTCGCTTTTTCCGCCTTCTTTTTCATCGAAGGACGCATCGGCGATTTCTTTAGCCAGATGGCCTTTATTGTCATTGCCACGCTTTTTTTCTCGCTGCTCGAGGGCTTTTTGACCCTTCCTGCACACGTTGCCCATTCAAAAGCACTTGACCCTAACCACAAGTCCAATCGGCTGCTGGAGGCCAGCAACCGCTTTATGATTTTTCAGCGCGACCGGCTCTATGCACCCGTGCTCCGCTTCTTCCTGGACAACAAAGCAATCGGACTGGCTATTCCTGTTGCTCTGCTCTTGGGCAGCTTGGGCGCCATCAAAGGGGGGCTAGTCAAAACAACCTTCTTTCCTTTTATTGAGCGCGATGAGATTGCCGTGAACTTAATTATGCCGTCGGGCACCCGCGAAGAAATCACGAAGCAATGGCTCGATCACATCGAGCAAGCTGTTTTGAAGGCCAACAGCAGCTTGTCCAGTGCGCGCGAGGACAGCAGCGACATCGTGCTGGCCATTGACAAGCGTTTAGGAGTCAACGGCAGTCACACCGGCACCATGAACATTCTGCTGCTGGACACGGAACAACGGGGCATGTCCATATTGGAAGTTACGGAAGCCATACGGGCAGAAACAGGCCAGATACCCGAAGCCGAGCAATTGACGTTCGGTTCTTATTCCGCGTTTGGCAAACCGGTAGCCGTGGGATTGCGAGGCAATGACCTGGCGGAACTTCGGGCAGCGGCAGAGGAGCTCAAGGCCGAATTAAGCAATTTGCAAGAACTTAAAGATGTAACCGATAACGATCAATTGGGCCAACGCGAAGTTCGCCTGCAATTAAAAGAGCAGGCGTACATCCTGGGATTGACCCCACAAGATATCGTATCCCAAGTGAGGCAGGGATTTTTTGGGGGCGAAGTGCAGCGGTTGCAGCGCGGCCTGGATGAAGTCAAAGTTTGGGTGCGCTACGAACCGGAGGATCGGGCCAACCTGAACCAATTGGCCGACATGCGCATTCGCACAGCGGACGGACATTCTTTCCCGCTGTCTGAGTTGGCCAATTTTGAGTTAATGCGGGGCTCACTGGCCATCAACCACACCGATGGACAACGCGAAATTTTGGTGGAAGCCGACGTGGCCACCTCCAAAACATCGGTAACCGATATGATCGGAACCATAGAGAAAACTATTCTTCCTCCCATTTTGGCGCGGCATCCGGGCGTGCGCCATGGGTTTGAAGGGCAGGTTCGCGAACAAGCAAAGTCGGCGGCGAGCATGGCAGCAGTGATGCCCATTATTTTGCTGTTGATGGTGGTGCTCATTGTTCTCACCTTTCGAAGTTTTTTGCAAACGTTGGTGGTTTTTCTGTTGCTGCCACTCTCTTATACCGGCGTTGTGTGGGGACATTTTTTTCACGATAAGCCTATCAGCTTTTTCTCGGTGCTGGGCATTATCGCGCTCATTGGCATTATGGTAAATGATGCCTTGGTTTTTGTTGCCGCTTTTAACCAGAACCTGAAAGAAGGCCGTCCTTTTAGAACCGCACTTTACGATGCCGGACTAAGCCGTTTCCGTCCGATTATTCTCACTTCATTGACGACCATTGCGGGTTTGGCACCGCTGATTCTGAACCGGAGTTTTCAAGCCCAGTTTCTCATTCCAATGGCGGTATCAGTAGCCTATGGACTAGCCGTGGCAACTGCGCTGAACCTGATCGTATTGCCCGTTTTGTTGGCTACTGTGAATGATCTTAAGCGTTTCGCCGCGTGGTACTGGAACGATCGAAAAGTGAGTCCGGAAAGCGTGGAGCCAGCCGTACAGGAACTGGACTGGGAGCCACACGATTCAGAGCCTGTGCCTGTTGCGGGCAGCCGGGGGCCAGGCGCCGGAGTAGTAGGGATGCTGGCCTTCGCGGCCTTTTTCGGGGTAGGGGCGGGTTCGGTTTGGGCGCAGCCGGGTGCAGCATTGAAGGTCACTGCGGCCGCTCAAGGTGGCGACACCCTTTGGCTCGAGGTGGCCTTAACCGAGGCCTTGCAGAACAACCTGGCTCTTCAATCCGTGCGGATAGCGCGCGATCAATCGGAGAACAGCGCCACACCAGGCGTTGCCGGGCTCTTACCCAGTGTAGTAGCTTCAGGGGGTTATACCTACGGTGTCAACAACACCAGGCTGGAATTTGCAGACCCCGGCCTGCCCGTGATCGAACAGAGCGGGGCGGCGTCTCGCAATACGGTGGCTAACCTTGGATTGAGTTATTCCCTCATGGGAACGGCACCGTTTAAGACCTACGAATTGTTGAAAACCCAGGCCTTGGTTGCGGGAGTCCAAACAGAATTGGCCATCGAGAACCTGGCGGTGCAAGTGGTGGCCTCCTACTTCAATGCAGTGCGGACTACCCAGCAATTGGAGGCTTTTCAGGAATTGGTGGAAGTGTCCTCAGAGCGCTACGAGCGCGCGGCAACCCGCGAGTCTTATGGCACCGGGAGTACGCTGGAAGTGCTCAATGCCGAGGTGGCTATGAACAGCGATCGCGTGTTTCTTTTTCAAGCGCAACAGGCATTGACCGAGGCCAATCATGCCCTTAATCTGGTGATTGGCAGAAAAGTGGATGCGCCGGTTTTGGTTTCCATTGTCGTGCCCTTGCAAGAGATGATGGACCAGGCGGCGCTCAAGGCTGCCATGGAATCGGGTAATGCCCGGTTAGAAGCGGCATCGCTCAACGAACGCTTGTCCCTGCTGGACTGGCAGGTTACCCAGGCCGGATTTTGGCCCACCCTTAGTGTGGAAGCCGGTTACGGGTATGCGCTGAGCGATCAGGAGGCCAGCTTTATTGTCACCAACCGCAACCTGGGATTTAGCGCCGGGGTAAACCTCAGTGTCCCCATTTTTACGGGAGGCACGCGCCGCATCGCCTCGCAAAATGCCGAAATGGGGTACCGGAGCAGCTTGCTGCAGCGGGAAGATACGCGCCGGCAATTAGAAGCTGAATGGCTAAATGCCTGGACGGCTTACGAAAACGCCTTGCGGATTTTAGCGCTTCAAGCGACCAATGTAGCTACCGCCTTGGCTAATCTTGAACGATCCCGGCAGCGGTTCGAAGCGGGTTTGTTGGATGGCACCGCGTATCGGGACGCTCAGTTGCAATGGGTACAGGCCCGCAACAGCCAGAACAACGCTCGCTTTCAGGCCAAATTGGCGGAAATTGAAGTGCTGCGCCTTGCCGGAAAACTTTAGAGTACCCTGGCTAAGTTAGTGTGGCTTAAACAGAGTGTAATACCCTGCTTAGGCGGTTGACCACTGCTCCGGCTCGCGGATCTCGCGCCAGACAATCCATCCAGTGAGACTTGCAGAGAGGATAAACCACCCGGCCACCAGGGCCGACCCAAACGGCAACAGCGATTCCATGCCGAACCAGGTACCTCCCAAAGCCACTATGATCGCGATGCCTGCGGCCGACTTGATGAGCTCCAGCCAGGCGGCGTGAACACTGCGGTCCATCAGGGTACTGTAGCTGAAGACCGCAAAGACGATGAACAACCCGTAGGTGACCATTCCCCCGAAACCCCAGGCCGCCTGAATAGCCGCAATGTTGCCAAAAAAGAACAGGAGCAACAGGTTGTTGACGATCAGTTGCGCATAGCTAAAACCCAACAGGAGCGGAGAGGCCGCCGTATCATATTTTTGTTGGGCGTATGGATCTTGCAGCACGTGCACCGGAAATCTCTGCGCCACGTCAGCGGGACGCCATCCCGTGGGCTTAAACCAAAGGCGGATTTTGTCGAGCCAATTGCGGGTGTGCCAGGCGTCTTTTACCATCAGGGCCATGTGCTGGAAATTGATCAGAATCGGGTTCCAGGTATTCACGGGGCGCTTGACGCCATAAACCGCTTTTACATCGGGCAATTCCTCTTGAAACGTGCCGAAGAGTTTGTCCCAAATGATGAAAATTTGCGAGTAATTCTTGTCCAGGTATTCCGGGTTGATCGCATGGTGCACGCGGTGGTGGCTCGGGGTGACCAGCACGTATTCCAGCCAGCCCATACGGCCGATGTATTGGGTGTGGTACCAGAACTGCGCAAAGAGGTGGAAGGGGGCCAGTACAGCGACCACCACATCAGGCACGCCCAGCAGCGCCGCTGGCAGCAGAAAAACCACGCCCCAATTCGTGAAATGTGAAATTTCCTGGCGCAGTGCGCAGGACAGGTTGAATTCTTCGGAGCTGTGGTGCACGATGTGCGTATTCCAGAGCACGTTGATTTCGTGGGCCAGCCGGTGGCCGATGTAGCCGGCCAAATCCAACGCAATAAATCCGGCAATCCAGGCCCACCAAGGCACATCGGCCGGGGTTTGAACGTCCCAATGCCACAGCCCGATTTTGCTTTCGAGCCAGGCATAACTCAGAACGACAATTGTAAGCCCGAGCACCTGCTTGATGATGTTCGTCATGCCGGAACTAAGGCTGGAAATGGTGTCCATGTGCCGGTAATACCGCACGCCTTTGTACCATCCCCACGCGTTTTCCAACAGGATGAGGAGCACAAAGCCGGGTATGGCGTACAAGAGGATTGCGCCAAAGGATTCCATGAAAGAGAGAATGAGAGAGAAAGAAAAAATGAGCGACAGTCGGAATTTCCTACCCGAAAGTTACCATGTTTTGGGCAAAGGAGGAAGGAGTCTCTGGTACTTTCTGGTCCTAAATAACCCCGGTTCAGCGTATCTTCGCGGCGTTGAAGAACCCCCTATTTTGAGTACCACAAAGACCCTTTCCCCGGAAGTAAGCCTTAAGAAGGCGCCGCCCCCTTATGTGCGGTTTAACCGCAAAGACCCCCAACAGTTCCTTAAAACGTTGAGAGAGAATGTTAATACGTATTTTGAACAAAATAATGTAAGCCGTACAGCCGATTTTCGGATGGGCATCAAGACGGCTGTCATGCTTTCTATGTTTTTTGCGCCCCTTGCGCTGATTTATATGGGCATTTTGCCGGGTGCCTGGGCCTTGTTGTTGTACGCGGTCATGGGCCTTGGCACGGCAGGAATCGGTCTAGGGGTCATGCACGATGCCAACCATGGATCGGTTTCACGCCGCAAATGGGTCAATGAGGCGCTTGGCTATACCATGAATTTGGTTGGCGGAAGCTCTTTTACCTGGAAAATCCAGCACAACCTGCTGCACCACAGCTACACCAATATTTACGAACTGGATGAAGATATCCACGACAAGCCTTTCCTGCGCCTGAGTCCACACGGAATCGTCAAGCCGCATCACCGTTTTCAGCATTTTTACGCGCTTGGTCTCTATTGCCTGGCCACCATCAGTTGGGTTACGCTTAAAGACTTTCGACAGTGGAACGAATACCGCAAAAACGGATTGGCGGCAAAAGGCGGTTTTGAACCCCGCAAGGAGTTGATCATCATGAGCGTGACCAAAGCCATTTACTTTAGTGTCCTTTTGGTTTTGCCCATCGTTTTGGGGGTAAATCCCTGGATTGCCGTGTTGGGTTTTGTGCTGGCACATGCGATCGCCGGGTTCATTATCACCACCATTTTTCAACTGGCTCACGTGGTGGAAGGGCCAGATCACTTTGTGCCACATCCTAGCGGCACCATGGAAAACACCTGGGCTCTCCATCAATTAGGCACAACCGCCAATTTTGCGTCGGCAAGCCCGGTGGTGACTTGGTTCACCGGAGGGCTTAACCACCAGGTGGAGCACCATTTGTTCCCGCACATCAGCCACGTGCACTACCGCAAGCTGAGTCACATTGTACGGCGAACAGCCCGCGAGTTTGACCTGTCTTACTACGAGTATCCCAGTCTTTGGAGCGCTCTGAAGAGTCATTTGCGCGTGCTCAAAGCCCTTGGTCAACCGGTTTAACACCGGCAAGGCTGACCATTCCCCGCTTGTACAGCCCCTTTTCGTCCTGCTTTGCGGCTAAACTTATCCACTTTGCTGTACAGCGGTGGGTAAACAACCGCTAGTTCCAACCGCTGCTTGGTTAATTTGCGGCTCCAGTTAGTTCGAAGGGTCTTGGCCGCACGGAGCCACATCCTGGCTACTTGGTTGACCCCGGTGCATCGAACCGTTCCCCCTTCCCCCGATATGGCTGCAGAATTTAACAAGACCAGGAACACGCCGCAGATGGAGACGGCCTATACCGAAGCCAACGTGCGCACATTGGACTGGATTGAGCACATGCGGCTTCGTCCGGGCATGTACATCGGCAAGTTGGGCGACGGTTCCAGTCCCGACGACGGCATTTACGTGTTGCTTAAGGAGGTGGTAGACAATGCCATTGACGAGTTCATGATGGGCTACGGCAAGCGCATTGACATCACGGTAGCTCCGGACTACGTGGAGGTACGCGATTTTGGCCGGGGTATCCCGCTGGGCAAGGTCATTGACTGTGTGAGCAAAATGAACACAGGGGCCAAGTACGATTCTAAAGCTTTTCAGAAAGCCGTGGGGTTGAACGGAGTGGGTACCAAGGCGGTCAATGCGTTGTCGCGCAAGTTTACCGTCAACGCTTACCGCGAAGGCAAAGTCAAGACAGCCGTTTTTGGGCGCGGAATGCTGGTGGACGATCGGAAAATTGTGGCGACCAGCGAGCCGGATGGCACCTATGTGCGTTTTGAACCGGACGAAACCATTTTCAAACACTACCATTTTCGTCCGGAGTTCCTGGATGATCAGCTCTGGAATTACGCTTACCTGAATGCGGGGCTGACGTTGGCATTCAATGGCCAAAAGATCCTGTCCAAAGATGGCTTGCTGGATCTTTTGCGGCGCAAATCGGACGAGGAGAGCATTCGCTACCCCATCATTCACCTAAAAGGTGATGACATTGAAGTGGCCCTGACGCACGGCAATCAGTACGGCGAGGAATACTACTCGTTCGTCAACGGCCAGAACACGACCCAGGGTGGCACGCACCTGACGGCTTTTCGCGAAGCGCTGGTCAAGGTGATTCGCGATTTCTACGGCAAGCAGTTTGAAACCTCTGATGTGCGGGCGTCCATTGTTGGCGCAGTGGCTATCCGCGTGCAGGAGCCAGTGTTTGAATCGCAGACCAAGACCAAATTAGGCTCCACGCATTTGTGGCCGGAAGGGCCAGCGGTGCGCACGTTCATCAACGATTTTCTCAAGAAGGAGCTGGACGGCTACCTGCACCGAAACCCGGAAACAGCGCAGTCGCTGCTCAAGCGCATTCAACAAAACGAACGGGAGCGCAAGGAGATCGCTGGCATCAAGAAACTCGCCAACCAGCGGGCTAAGACGGCCAACCTGCACAACAAAAAGTTGCGCGATTGTCGGGTGCACTTTAGCGATCCGCGCAGCGGCAAGGACGAAGACCGACGCCTGGATTCCATGATCTTTATTACGGAGGGTGATTCGGCCTCCGGTTCCATTACCAAAGCACGCGATGTGCAAACGCAGGCGGTTTTTAGCCTCCGTGGTAAGCCGCTGAACTGCTACGGACTGACCAAGAAAGTGGTTTATGAGAACGAGGAGTTTAACCTGTTGCAACACGCGCTGAACATCGAAGACGGCCTGGAAGGTTTGCGCTATAACCAGGTGGTGGTGGCCACCGATGCCGATGTGGACGGCATGCATATTCGTTTGTTGTTGCTCACGTTTTTCCTCCAGTTCTTTCCCGACTTGGTGCGGAATGGGCACCTGTTCATCCTGGACACTCCGTTGTTCCGCGTGCGCAACAAGCAGGAGACGCATTATTGTTACAGCGAAGTGGAGAAGCAAGCCGCGTTGGGCAAACTGGGCGCCAAAGCGGAAATCACGCGGTTCAAGGGCCTGGGCGAAATTTCCCCGGATGAATTTGGGCGATTTATCGGCCCGGATATTCGTCTGGAGCCGGTCATCTTGAACAAGGATTCCCCATTAGAAAAGACGCTGAGCTACTACATGGGCAAAAACACGCCGGAGCGTCAGCAGTTTATCGTGGAGCGCCTGCGCGTAGAAAAGGACTGGATTCCTCAAGGAGCAGCTTTGCCGGATTAGTTTTCGCAGCACACCATGCCAAAAAAGAAGCAAGACGATCAGAACGGCCAGGGGAAAGGCCGCCAATCGAAGGGGACAGAGCCCGAAGTGCCCACAAACTCCCCGTCCGTTCCAGAAACCATCAAGCCTTCTGTGTTTGTATCGGGTTTGTACGAGGATTGGTTCCTGGAGTACGCCAGCTACGTCATCCTGGAGCGCGCGGTGCCGCATGTGCTGGACGGGCTCAAGCCTGTTCAGCGGCGCATTTTGCACGCCCTGCGCGAAATGGACGACGGTCGTTTTCACAAGGTGGCCAATGCTATCGGGCAAACGATGCAGTACCACCCTCACGGCGATGCGGCCATAGGAGACGCCTTGGTCAACCTGGGTCAGAAAGAACTTCTCATCGACACTCAAGGCAACTGGGGCGATGTGCGCACCGGTGACGGAGCAGCAGCAGCGCGCTACATTGAGGCCAAACTGAGCAAGTTTGCGCTCACCGTCACGTTTAATGCCAAGATTACCGAATGGCAACTGACTTACGATGGTCGCAAAAGGGAGCCGATCACCCTGCCCGCCAAGTTTCCGTTGCTCTTGGCCATGGGGGTCGAAGGTATTGCGGTGGGCCTGGCCACTAAAATTCTGCCTCACAACTTTCGCGAACTCTGCAGGGCATCGATCAAGGTGCTGGAGGGCAAGCCAACCAAGTTGCTTCCGGATTTTCCGACGGGCGGCATAGCGGATGTTAGCGATTACCAGCAGGGCAAGCGCGGAGGCAAAGTTAGGGTGCGCGCAAGTATCGACATTCTGGATAAGAAAACTTTAGTTATCCGTGACATACCTTATGGTATCACAACGGCCACCCTGATGGATTCTATTGTCAAGGCCAGTGAGAAGGGCAAGATAAAGATTAAAAAGGTGGTGGATAATACCGCCGCCAATGTAGAAATTCTGGTGGAGCTTGGGCCTGATGCCAGCCCGGAAGTGACGCTTGATGCGCTGTATGCGTTTACCAATTGCGAGGTGTCAATCTCGCCCAACGCCTGCGTCATTTTGGACGACAAGCCGCAGTTCCTCAGCGTGGATGAAATTTTGCGCATCAACGCCGAGCATACCCTGGAATTGCTTCGCCAGGAGCTCGAAATCCGCAAACAGGAGCTCGAGGAAAAGTGGCATTTCGCCTCTTTGGAAAAGATTTTCATCGAGAACCGAATTTACCGCGACATCGAGGAGTGCGAAACCTGGGAAGCCGTCATTGAAGCCATTGATCGCGGGTTGGACCCCTTCAAACCCGGGCTGAACCGCGAAGTGACCACGGACGATATTGTGCGCCTGACGGAGATCAAAATCAAGCGCATCTCCAAATTCGACAGTTTTAAGGCAGACGAACACATCAAACGGCTGGAAGAGGAACTTGAGGAAGTCAAGCATCATCTTCGTCACCTGACGCCATATGCCATTCAATGGTTTGAAAATTTGCTCAAAGATTTTGGCGAAGGGCGGGAGCGCCGCACCCGACTGCAGGACTTTGAAACCATCCAGGCCGTTGCGGTGGCTGCTGCGAATGCCCGCCTTTTTGTAAACCGCGAAGAGGGCTTCATTGGTCACGGAATAAAAAAGGACGAATTTGTAGCGGAGTGTTCCGATCTGGATGATATTGTTGTTTTTCGCAAGGACGGCGTGTTGGTGGTCACTCGGATCGCCGACAAGAAATTTGTGGGAAAGGACATTTTGCATGTGAGCGTGTGGAAGAAAAACGACGACCGCACCACTTACAACTTAATTTACGCTGACGTACCCGGTGGGCGCAATTACGCCAAGCGCTTCCAGGTAACGGGCATTACCCGCGACAAAGAATATCCCCTGGGCGCTTCGGAGAAAACCAAAGTGCTTTACCTGACCGCCAATCCAAATGGTGAGTCGGAAGTGGTGCAAATTCAATTGGCTCCAGGCGTGCGCGCGCATACCAAAACCTATGATTACGATTTTGCAGAACTCGAAGTCAAGGGCCGCTCCTCCAAGGGCAATATTGTGAGCAGGTACGCCATCCGCAAAGTGACCCGCAAGGAAATTGGCACGTCTACATTGGGAGGACGTGCCATTTGGTTAGACGAATCGGTGGGCCGGCTCAACACGGAAGGCCGCGGGCTGTCCTTGGGCGAGTTCGACACTGGCGATCAACTCCTGGCCATCTACCACGACGGAACTTGTGAATGGACCGGGTATGAAATGACTAATCGCTACGACATGGCCCGCTTGGAACGGCTTGAGAAATTCAACCCTGAATCCGTGTTCTCCGCTGTTCACCAGGACGGGGACAGCAAGGTATGGTACGTCAAGCGGTTTCAATTCGAAGGAGGGGTACCAGGTCGCGTCTACACCTTCATTAACGATAGCTCTGGTTCCCGGCTCGGCCTCATTACCAGTTTACCCGAGCCCGAGATCCTTTTTGCGGTCAAAGAAAAGGGGGGCAAGGAGGAGTACACCCTTCGCCTGGATCAGTTCATTGATGTCAAAGGATGGAAGGCCCAAGGCAACAGGCTAACTGCCGACCCGATTGTTGGCAAAATCAAGCTATTGAACCCCGAAGAAGCGCTGGACGAGGTTGCTGAGCCGGGGGTGCTGCCGCCGACTAACCAAGTGGAGTGGGATTTAGAAAAACCCTCGCCTAAGGCTTCGAAATCGGAGGCAAAAAGCCTTCCTGCGAGCAAAAACATCCCTGATACCCGAGCCAGGAAGTCCGACAACAAGCAAACGGACAAAAAGCAGGCCGCTAAAAAAGACGACAAGCGGAGCAACAAGAAAGGCCCCCGTGGCGGCGGAACTGGGACGCTGTTTTAGCGCCTTTTGGCCACAAACCGGGCCCTGTTTGGCCACAAACCGGGCTATGTTTGGCAACTAACCAGACCCATTTCGGAAACAATCCGTGCTTAGCGCCGTATGGAAAGCCCGTATCTTTGTGGTTTTTAGGACTTCCGTAAGCACCCATTTCATGCACTTCTGCACCCCGTTCAACCATGTCTGTTAAGAAAAAGGGCGAAAACTACGATCTGTTTCAAAAGGTCCGTCGCCGGCTCAACCTGGTCTACAACACGCAGGTGAACATGCTCACCAAGCGCGGTTCGTACGACAAAATTGGTATTTACTGCATGTTTATCGGGTATCCGCGCAGCGGTCATACGCTGATCGGCGCTTCGCTTGATGCCCACCCCAATGTAATTTTGGGGCATGAAATGGATGCCTTGAAATACGTGATGAAGGGCGAAAGTCGCGATATGCTTTACTCGCGACTTCTAGGCATGTCCAAGACCTTCATCAGCATTGGCGGTCAGTGGATGGACTACAACTACAAGATCCCTGGCATGTACCAGGGCAAGGCCACCGAGTTGAAAGTTATCGGAGACAAGAAGGGTGGCGGCTCCACCAATAAAATCCGCCGTGACCCTTCGCTTTTGGACAAGCTCAGCGCACTTGTGGGAGCTGACAAAATCCGGATGGTGCACGTGACACGCAACCCTTTCGACATTATTACTACCCGTGCCCGCGGTGGCAATCTGGTTATGGAGCAAGTGGGTGAGCCGGAATTGCGCCAGGCGGCCGACGATTTTTTCCTGGAAGCTGACACCGTAGCCATGATTAAGAACCGCGGCTTCCGGGTTATTGACGTGTCGCACGAAGCCTATATCCTGGACCCAATCACCGAATTGCGAAATCTTTGCCAGGCGCTGGATTTACCTGCAACCAAAGAGTATTTGGAAACCTGCGCAACCATTGTTTTCGACAAGCCCAAAAAGAGTCGGTTGGGGATACCGTGGCCTGATAGCTTGAAGCATGAAGTGCAGCAACGCATCAATACCTACGATTTCTTGCGCGGCTATACCTGGGAGAGTTAATGCGGCATCTCCCGAAACGCAGCATTTGGCTTCAACCAGACGACAGACCGCGATGCTCTGTCAGTTAACCAGCCTCCGAAAGCGGGTCAGCATGGCAGGCGAACTCCACTTTTCGACCCCTACTTTTTTATAGACGACTACCCCGTCTCGGTTGTAGAGCAGGGTGGTGGGGTAGGTATACACGCCTAATTCGGCCAGACTTTCCGTTCGCAGGTAGGTGAGCCCGTTAGGGCGTTTGCTCTGAAAATCGCGGATGAGGGCAGCCGGTTCATCGGAAACTAAAACGAATATGAAACCTTCAGGCTCCAACGCTGCCCGTCCAGCGTCAAGGTCGGGCATTTCCTGTCGGCAGGGTGGGCACCAGGTTTGCCAAAAGTTGACCACCACTGCCTTGCCAGCCAGGCTGCTTGGATCGATGGGTTGGCCATCAAGATCCATGAGCGGCAGTGCTGCTAACTCCGGCTCAGGAGCAATTCGGTAGCGATCGTAAAGCCACCAGCCACCGATGGCCACAATCAAAAGGATGCCTGCGAAAATCAGCGTTTGCGTTCGGTTACTTATAAAACTCATACGTTATTTATAAATTTTGATTCAGGATTGAAGGTGCCAAGGCGGCTTATCCACCAGCGGCATAAACCTGAATACGCGCTTGCGAGTACGGCCCGGCAAAGGTACCCACCGTTGGTGCAATACCCTTTCTGGCCCTTTGATTTCGAGTGTTCCGTTTTACCTTTCAGAACCATTCTGTACCGATACTTCTGCCAAACCTCAATATCCCGCCATGAATGTTTCTCTATTGACATCGTTTCATCAGCCATGCTTGCCTGTTGAACAAGCCGGGATCCCGTTAAAGCCACTTGCATCATGGCCTTTTCGGGGCATCCTTGCCTTCGCCAAGTTGACGTCAGCCCTGCTTTTGACTTTTTTAGCAGGCTGTGGGTCCGGACCTGATAAGGACACTACAGGAACCAACAGCACCGATAAATTGAACGCACTGTACGAGGACTACCGACAGTTTTGCATGCGCAACTACCCGGAATGGGCCACTTACGAAGGGGATCACCGGTACAGCGACCGGCTTACTGACTGGCGTCCGGAAGCATTTGCTGCGCGTATGGACTCGCTTCGCAGTTTTCTGCAGCGTGCGGAACAAACGGACTCAGCAGCCCTCTCTCCGGGCGACCATTTAAACCGCGACCTCTTTATTCGAGAAATGGATCTCGCGCTGGAGGCGCTGGCCTTTCGACCGGAATACCAACCTTTTGGGCAGCAATCCGGTCCGCACATTGACTTTCCGCAAATTGTAGAAATTCAACCGCTGGAAAAACCCTCCGATTTTGCCGCGTATTTTAAGCGGCTCGAAAGGTTTCCGGAGCTGCTGATCGCCTGCGAAACCAATGCTCGTCAGGGCATCGCAGCCGGGCAGGTGCCACCGCGAATTTTAATAGAGCAAGTGTTGCAGCAATGCCAAACCATGGCAAGTTATACGGTGGAAGGGTCTCCGTTCTACAGGCCGTTGATCGGCCGCAAAGAGACCTTTGGATCAGAATACGACGCCCTTGATGCCGAACTCCGCCGCCTGATCCAAACGGCCATTCAACCGGCTTACCAGCGCCTGACGGCATTTCTGGAAAGCGAATACCTGCCGGCTTGCCGCGAAGAGCCCGGCATTTCCGCCCTGCCCGACGGGGCTGCGCGCTATGCCTATGCGGTAAAAAGCCACACTACCCTGTCGCTGACTCCGGACCAAATCTTTGCCATCGGCATGGAAGAAGTGGCGGCGATTCAGACCCAAATGGAGGGCATCAAAACGCAAACGGGGTTCAACGGCACGCTGGATGAATTTTTGGCGTATCTGCGCACTGATCCCCAATTTTACTACACGGACAAAGCGCCCATGATGGCCGAGTACCGGGCCATTCTGGACAAAATGGATGCTTCCCTGCCCACGCTTTTCGGGCGCTTGCCGCAAGCTCCTTATGGCCTTAAAGAAATTGAGGAGTACCGCGCAGCCAGTGCACCGCAAGCCTATTATTATTCAGCCCCCGAGGATGGTTCCAGACCGGGCTATTTCTACGTCAACACTACGCGGTTGGAAGCGCGTCCTAAGTATACCATGACGGCTCTGGCGCTGCACGAGGCAGTTCCCGGACACCACCTCCAAATCGCCATTGCACAAGAGCTGGAGGAAATGCCCTGGTTTCGCCGCAACATCAGCAGCACCGCTTTTGTAGAAGGTTGGGGGCTGTACGCGGAATCGCTCGGGTTTGAGGCGGGCTTGTACGATGATCCCTACCAGCATTTCGGGGCTTTGGCTTTCAGTATGTGGCGTGCCTGCCGTTTAGTGGTGGATGTGGGGCTGCACCACAAAGGCTGGAGCCGCGAGGAAGCGGTAACTTTCATGTTGGACCACACCGCCAACAGCGAAGCCGATGTTCGCTCCGAAGTGGACCGCTACATCGCCTGGCCTGGCCAGGCGTTGGCCTACAAGATTGGCGAGCGCAAAATCATGGAATTGCGGCGCCGTGCAGAAGCCGAAATGGGCGCTCAGTTTGACGTGAAGACTTTCCACGATAGGCTGTTGGAGCAGGGACCTTTGCCCTTGCCGCTGCTCGAGGAGCGCATGAATGCCTGGATGCTGGCCGCGCGGGACGACGCTTCCTGAAGCCGATGCTTCGCTATTGCTGGTCCCGTTGCTGCGGACACCGGGCGCTTTTCGCCCAAAAAAAACAAGCCCTGCCAACATTGGCAGGGCTTGCTGATTATAACGGGGTAAGGGCGCCTTAGCGCTGCACCACCATGGTGCGCACGCCGGCGGAGCGACCCTGATCATCGCTGAGCTGAATCAGGTACATGCCTGGCTCCAGTTGGCTCACACCAATGCGAGTATCGCCTTGCAGGTTCCACTGGCCCACCAAGCGACCGCTGAGGTCTGTTGCGCTAACCGTGTTGACAGTTGAAGGAATACCCGTCAGATCTATATAGGTCTGTGCAGGGTTGGGGGTCAGGCTCCAGTTGGTCGTGGAAACATGGGCCAGACGGGTCGTCGGCATAGTGAAGCTCTGCGGACCTCCAAAGTCTGAAGTAACCGTAGAGCCAAAGCAGAATGCACGGACGCGGAACTCGTAGGTATCTCCTGGGCTGAATACGTTAAAGTTGAGGCTGGTACTGGACGTTCCCCGGTTTCTCCAGGTGCTGCCGATGCGTCGGCCCTGGAATTGATAGCCGTCGGCATTGGCCACGGGATCCCAGCTCAGGACAGCCGAGGTTGGACTGATCAGAGTGGCCGTCAAATTGATCGGTGCATCGCAAATGGGTGTGGCATTCTCGCTGATTTGGACAGTGACACCAGCTTGTGCGCAGGCGCCCTGGTTGTCGCAAACCGAATAGAGGTAACCATCCACGCCGAAGTACCCGGTATTGGGTGTGTAGGTAATGCTGCCATCGGCATTGGCAAGCGCCGTGCCATTCAAGGGAGCCGTAACAATGGTTACGGAAGAGGGCACCAGCGTACCATCAATATCTCCGTCATTGGCCAGAACGAAGGTAGTCACTGCCACATCCTGTCCCGTGCTGTCGCTGTTGGCTAAAACAGTCGGAGCATCGTTTACGGAGGCAATGGTCAGGCTAACTGCAGCCTGAGCACAAGCACCCGACGTATTGCATACGCGGTACACGTAGGAATCGGCACCGAAGTAGTTGGCATCAGGCTGGTACCCAATGCGCCCGTCAGCCAAAACATTGGTGTTGCCATGGTCAGGCGCCGTAATAATAATTACGCTGGAAGGATCCAGGGTTCCATCGGGATCGCTGTCGTTGGCCAGCACGTCCGTGATTACACTGCCATCTTCGAGCAGGTTGTCGGTGTCGTTTTCGGCGGTGATGGTGTTGCGCGGCGATTCCGGGCGGCTCAGGCTGGTAGCAAAAGCCGTAGTATTGCTCGCATCGTAAAGCACAATGCGGTCAATCTTAAACTTAGTGGAACGGCCGGAGAACTGGAAGCGGTAAACGCCCGCTGCAGGGAAGTCCGTGTAAATGTTGTGGGGGTTGTTGTCAACCGTGGAACTGTTCCAGGTCCAGGTGTCGTTGTCTACGTTTTGGTAACATTTGACGTACGCCGTACCGAGAGAGGTATACACCCCACCTTTTTCGCGCAGCGCACCGTTGTCCGGGAAACGCACCCATACGTCGTTGTGTTCGGTCCGGTTGGGAGCCGCGGAACGGATTTGCAGGCGGTAGCGACCGGGATTGGTAATCAGCACTTCGTAAGTAATGATATCCGTTCCCGCGGCGATGGCTCCTGTGAAAGGATCACCAGTTTTCCATTCAATGTAGTAGTCGCCCGTGTAGCCGGCAACGCTGGTGTTCAGGTCCCAGTTACCCACCACAGGTTGGCTTTCGGCCTCCATGACGACAAGGCCACCAATTTCCACGAAGGCTCCG
>CAYSDI010000039.1:0-28996 GCA_964429745.1 uncultured Chitinophagales bacterium
TATTGGGAAGGCCGATCTCCACCAGGAGGTCGGCCTTCTGCTTTGGGGTCGGCCTTTTGCTTTGGGGTCGGCCTTTTGCTTTTCAGAGCCTCAGCGCACCGAGCGAATGCGGGAATGCCCTACGAGCCGGTCGTAGTTACCGTTGAATTCGCGGAAGTACACCCAGATGTCGTAGTGGTTCTCCGCTTCGAACCAATTGCCTTCCACAACGGTGAAATCCGCTTCTTTGGAACCTTTCTCTACAAAGGCATACTGAAAGTTGTACACACCTTGCTTGAAATATTGAGTCGTAGAATAACCCTTGCGATCCAGGTCATAGGTTAGCCGAAATTCAGGGTCAAAACGGTATTCCGTCATGTTGCCAAAAAGAAACAAATCCCCATCGTTGAGGGGTGCCGGGAAGTCCAGGAAAAATGCTACTTCAGCATAATCGCCTTCCACCTCCGGCCGGTCGCTGTTGTCCATGGCCACAAACCAGGACCCGTTCATCTCCGCCCGGTACTGGTAGGCCTGATACACCCGCACTTCGTCTTCAAACAGCCGAACGCTTGGTTTGGTGGTTTGGTTGCTAATTTCTGCCACCCGTTCGCTCAGGAATCTAAGCGACCGCAAACTGAAAAAGCGCCATTCTTTGCCCGCTTCAAAGAGCTGGTCAGGTCTTTCGTACACCAATTCGCTGTTGCGCACAAACTGGGGCTGCACATCCAGCAGCGCATTGTCCCAACGCCCATTTTGGAGCACGTGCACCCCCAACTGCTCGTATGGGTTGTTCACTTGCAGGTTCTGGGTTAGCAGCCGAAAACGAATTTGCTGGTGTGTGTTGCGCTCCTGGCTGCCGGGTGGTCGGACTACCTCTGCTTCAATGCCTACAAGGTTTTCCGTCACGTAGAAACGGCGGGTTAACACAGGTTCATCTGGTCTGTCGTCGTCGAAAACATAGAGCAGGTACTGCCCGGAGCGCGTGATGCGCTGATCCGGAGCGGGAACTTGTGCGCGGTAGTGGATGTAGCGCTGCAGCGCCAGCGTACTGTATTGGTAATCGTTGATGGCCACCCGATCAAAGCCCTCCAAGTATTGAAAATCTTCCAATTCTGAGGGTGTCCAGTCTCGGTTGCAATGGATAATCCGGTATCGGTAAGGGCGCACCACAGGCGAAAGATCGTCGAAGAGCAGCTCGAGCGACTGCGCGGAACCGAGCGTGAGCAGCGGCAATTCCAGCGGTTGCCCTGGGGGCTGTAGCCGCGCGGAATGCAGCGAGGGCCGGAAGGTCCGGTCGCGGTAATCGAGGGGGGCGGGCGAAGGGCGTTCGCTCTGCTGGCGACTTGCGTTGCCGGCAGCTGCCGCGTTGCCTGGAGCCTGGTCGCCGTTTTGTGCTCCGGTACCTGCTGGCGCTAGTCCTCCTGGTTTGCTGGGGGGGACGTCCGGCGCCGCCTCACTTTCCTGCGCTACAGGGGATGCCGGAACGGGCATGGGGGGGGGGAGGGGGCGGTTTTGGGTCTCCGGAAGCGGACCGCAAGAAAGCGTTACAAGGGCTATACAAACGCAGAGGAATAGTGCACGAGCGATGCCAGAAAAGGGAGACGGACGCATAAAGATGGTGGATAAAGATGAGGCGTAAAGACAAAAAGCAAGTGCCTTCTGCGTCCTAAAAAAACGATGTTTATCCTTACATTTGCCGCAGCAAAATCAGGGCATGGCAATGAGTATGGTCAAAAGACTTCGCAAGGGCCTGGATATCAAGGTAGTAGGGCATCCCGCAAACAAGCTGGAAAGCTATTTTTCCGCCCGCACTTTTGCCGTAAAGCCGCGCGATTTCATCGGTCTTTCCCCCATTCCAAAATTATTGGTCCAGGAAGGCTCGGAAGTGTTGGCAGGCGATCCTTTGTTTTTTGACAAAGCCAATCCGGATGTGCTCTATTCCTCGCCAGTAAGCGGCCAGGTGGTGGAAATCCGCCGGGGGGAAAAGCGGAGCATAACAGATGTTATATTAATCTCCGACGAGATCATTCGCTACCGCGAATGGCCCCGTGTGGACCCGGCTTCGCTGGATCGTCAGGCCGTCATTCAGCGTTTGCTTGAAACCGGCGCTTGGCCGTTGATTCGCCAGCGCCCTTTCAACATTATTGCTGACCCGGGTGATGAACCTAAAGCCATCCACGTTTCTGGCTTCGATTCCTCGCCGCTCGCCCCGGATTACAACTTTGTTTTGCAGGGCAAGAAGCTGGCTTTCCAGCAAGGTCTGGACGTGTTGCGCAAACTAACCAGCGGCAAAGTGCATTTGAATCTTAATGTCCGCCATAAACCCGTGGATACGCTCAACGAAGCCGCTAACGTTCAAATCAACTGGTTTGACGGCCCACATCCTGCGGGAAATGTTGGCGTGCAGATTCACCATTTGGATCCCATCAACAAGAACGATCGGGTTTGGTACGTTCGTCCACAAGATGTTATTACGCTCGGAAAAGTTTTCTCCGAAGGAAAGTACGATCCCGAGCGCATCGTAGCCCTTGCAGGACCAGAAGTGGCCAGACCCCGCTACTTCAAGACACGTCTGGGTGCCGGGGTGGAACAACTGCTCGCCAACAACTTGCGGAATGAGCATGTGCGGGTCATAAGCGGCAACCTGCTCACCGGTCAGCGCGTAGAACCGAGCGGTCACTTATCCTTTTACGACGATTTGGTCACTGTCATTGCCGAAGGCGATCAACCTGAATTGCTCGGATGGTTGTTTCCTTCGTACCCGCGTCCAACGGCTTCAAAAACCTACCCGATCATTACCAACGATGCGCCTGAAGAAGGATTTGTGGTCAATTCCAGCATGCATGGCGAGGAGCGGGCCTTTGTCATGAGTGGCCAATACGAGAAAGTTTTGCCCATGGATATCTATCCGGTGCATTTGCTCAAGGCCATTCTCTCCCGTGATTTTGAATTAATGGAGGGTTTGGGCATCTACGAGGTAGATACCGAAGACCTGGCCCTCTGCGAATTTGTTTGCACCAGTAAAATTGATGTTCAGGACATTCTCCGCGAAGGCTTGGAGTACGTTCGCAGCCAAAGCTGATCAAGCACTGATATGGATCCCATTAAACCCTTGCGCGACGCGATCTCCAAACCACTTTGGGAGCAGATCGAAAAGCTGGAACCCCACCTGTCCAATAAACCGGATCCGGCTACCAAAGAGCTGCCCCGGTTCCATTGGATGCACAGCACCTTCGACGCGATCAAGACCTTCCTCTTCGTTCCCCCGCATACCACTCAGAGCGGTTCGCACATACGAGATGGCATCGATCTGAAGCGGACCATGTTTATTGTTATTGTGTCGATGTTGCCCGCGTTGTTGCACGGTATCCTGAACGTGGGACACATGCACTTTGTCTCTCAGCAGATGTACCTGGGTCTTTTTGAAGGCTTTTGGCACAAGCTTGGTTTTGGGTTGCTGCATGTGCTGCCCATCATTGTAGTAGCTTACGGTGCTGGCTTAGGGGTGGAATTTGCCTTCGCGCAATTTCGCGGTCACCCGGTAAACGAAGGCTATCTCGTCTCTGGGATGTTGATTCCGCTTATTATGCCTCCGGACATTCCACTATGGATGGTTGCGGTAGCTTCTATTTTTGCGGTAATCATCGGCAAGGAAGCTTTTGGTGGCACGGGCATGAACGTCCTCAACGTTGCCCTGACCGCCCGGGTGTTTTTGTTCTTTGCTTACCCGTTAGACATCTCAGGCGACGACGTCTGGATTGCGCAAATGGCCGATGGTTACAGCGGTGCCACCCCGAATGCTATTTTGGCTAAGGTAGGTCTGACCGGCAACCTGATGGTTCCTACCACGGAAACCGTTTATTCTACAACTACGCAAACCTGGGGGCATTACGCCCCATTGGATGCCTTTTTGGGGTTCATTCCCGGATCCATTGGTGAAATGAGCAAACCTGCTATTTTAATTGGTGCCCTCATCTTGGTGGTCAGTGGCATTGGGAGCTGGAAAATCATGGTTTCGCTCGTTGTGGGTGCACTTTTCACCGGTTTTCTTTTCAATGCCGCCAATGCCGGATTTGATTTGAATTCCCCCTTCATGGCTGTGCCTCCCCATTATCACCTCATCATCGGGAGTTTGCTGTTTGCTGCTGTTTTCATGGCTACTGACCCTGTTACCGCAACGCAAACAGACACGGGTAAATACATTTACGGATTTTTGATTGGAGTCTCTGGTATGATCATTAGGGTGCTCAATCCGGCCTACCCTGAAGGTTGGATGCTGGCCATCCTTGTACTCAATGTTTTTGCCCCGTTGATTGACCATTTCATCATCCGCAGCAACATAAAACGCCGACTTGCCCGTGGATAAAGAAAGCAACGTCTACACCATAAGCTATGCTGTGGTGATGACCGTCCTGGTAGCTGTCTCCCTGGCTTTTGTTTCCACCAGCTGGAAAGCCAAACAGATTTTCAACCAGCAACTGGCCTCCAAAATTGACATCCTCAAAGCAGTAGGCTTAGCGGATGTCGAAAAAGCCGAGGCTTCAGCCGTCTTTGATGACCGTATAGAGAGCCTGGTCCTTTCTGTGGATATGCAGGTCATAGAAGGTGCAGTACCCGCTGTAGACATTGATATGTTCAGGGAGACCAAGCTCGACCCTAAAGACCAACGCTACCCCTTGTACGTCTACAAGCACGGCGGACAGACCCGCTACATCATTCCCATGTACGGAAACGGCTTGTGGGATAAGATTTGGGGCTATGTTGCGTTGAAAGAAGACATGGCTACCATTATAGGTATTTCTATGGACCACAGAGCAGAAACACCGGGTCTGGGGGCAGAAATCAAAGACAACCCTGGCGATTACAACGACCCCTTCATCGGTAAGAGCATTTACGATGCTTCTGGCAAATACGTGAGCGTGGCCATGAAAAAGGGCAAACTGGACAATCCTGATCACCAGATTGATGGGATCACGGGGGCAACCATCACTTCTGATGGAGTTACGATAATGCTTTATGAGGATATTCAGGCCTACCTGCCTTATTTTGATCAATTAAAAAACGCTCAGTAACATGGCAGACGTTGCGATTCAGCAAAAGACCGAGTTGTTCGGCAAAAAGGAACGGCGGTTGTTGACCGACCCGTTCAACGACAACAACCCGATCACCGTGCAGGTGCTAGGCATCTGTTCTGCGCTCGCGGTCACCTCAGCCCTCAAACCTTCTGTGGTGATGGCTATCGGGGTCATCCTGGTAACCGCTTTTTCCAACTTGTTCATTTCGCTCTTGCGCAAAGGCATTCCAGGTCGGATTCGCATGATCGTGCAGCTGACGGTCATTGCTGCTTTGGTTACTGTGGTTGAGCAGACCCTGAAAACTTTCCAATTTGACCTGTACAAGCAGCTTTCGGTCTACATCGGGTTGATCATTACCAATTGCATTGTCATGGGCCGTTTGGAAGCTTATGCTATGGCCAATAAGCCCTGGCAATCCTTCCTGGATGGTCTTGGCAACGGCCTGGGTTATGGGATCATTCTTGTTTTCGTTGCTTTTTGTCGGGAGCTTTTGGGCAAAGGCCAACTCTTCGGTTACCAGGTACTTGGCGACTGGTACATGGGCAATAGTTTGATGTTAGCGCCTCCGGCTGCCATGTTCATAATCGGCCTCATGATTTGGGTGCAGCGCGCGCGCAATCCCAAATTGATTGACGTTTCTTAACACCTCCAATTCCCTCCGTCATGTCATTTGTCGAGGCCCTCAATCTGTTTATAAAAGCCAGTTTCATTGAGAACATGGTGTTGGCTTACTTTCTGGGTATGTGCTCCTTCCTGGCAGTATCCAAAAGCGTTAGCACGGCATTCGGTCTTGGGCTGGCTGTCATCTTCGTGTTAGGCATTACCATGCCTATCAACTGGCTGGTGTTAACCTTTTTGCTCTCGGAGAGCGGCGTATTCGGCACCGATCTAACCTTCTTGAAACTGATCGTGTTCATCGCCGTTATTGCTTCCATGGTGCAATTGGTTGAAATGGTCATTGAGCGTTTCTCACCGGGGTTGTACAACAGCTTGGGCATCTTCCTGCCCCTGATCACGGTGAACTGCGCCATTTTAGGAGGTGCTTTGTTCATGGAAGCTCGTGAATACAACTTTCCCGAAGCCTGCGTGTTTGGAGTAGGTTCAGGATTCGGTTTCTTTCTGGCCATCGTGGCCATGGCAGCCATCCGCGAAAAAATCCGTTACTCCCATGTACCGGCACCCCTTCGAGGATTGGGTATCGCCTTCATCATTACGGGGCTTATGGGCATTGCCTTTATGAGCTTCATGGGCATCAAACTTTGACGTCTCTTAACCAGGATTCTCTCTTATGATTCTCTTAGCTTCAGTAGGCGCCACGATGGTTTCGGCTCTGATTGCCTTTATGGTAATTATCCTTACGCTGACGCTGATGTTGTTGATCGCCAAAGCTCGCCTGATGCCTTCAGGTGACGTGCAGATTACCATCAATGGTGACGATGCCAATCCGATGACCACCAAGCCCGGTTCAACCTTGTTGACCACGCTTTCGACACGCAATATTTTCCTGCCTTCGGCTTGCGGGGGAGGGGGTACTTGCGCCATGTGCCGCTGCCAGGTGTTGGAAGGGGGGGGCGAGATTCTACCCACCGAAGTCAACTATTTCACCCGAAAAGAAGTCCAGGAAAACTGGCGGCTTGCTTGCCAGGTTAAGGTCCGCAACGATCTCAAGATCAAAGTACCCGAAGAAATCTTCGGTATCAAAAAGTGGGAATGCGAAGTGGTGTCCAACCACAACGTAGCCACCTTCATCAAAGAGTTTGTGGTTCGGTTGCCCGAGGACGAGCACCTGGAATTTGAATCAGGCGGTTACATCCAAATTGATGTTCCTGTCTGTTCTGTTGACTTTAAAACGGACATTCACGTGGAAGATCGTTTCCGCGAAGATTGGGATAAGTTTGATTTGTGGAGCTTGAAGATGAAGAATACGGAGCCCATTTTCCGGGCTTATTCCATGGCCAACCACCCGGCTGAGGGCAACATCATCATGCTCAACATCCGCATCGCCACCCCACCATGGGATCGCACCAAAAATGCGTGGATGGAGGTGAATCCTGGTATCTGCTCTTCCTTTGTGTTCGCCTGCAAGCCCGGTGATAAAGTAACCATTAGCGGTCCTTACGGGGAATTCTTTATCAAGGACACGCAGAAGGAAATGATTTACATCGGCGGTGGCGCGGGTATGGCCCCCCTTCGCTCGCATATCTTCCACCTGTTCAACACCCTGCGCTCAAACCGCAAGGTCAGTTTTTGGTACGGCGGTCGTTCGGAGCGCGAATTGTTCTACACGGACCAGTTCCGCAAGATTGAAGAAGAATTCCCTAACTTCCAATACAATATTGCGTTGTCTGAACCTCTTCCAGAAGACAACTGGACGGGTTATAAGGGGTTTATTCACCAGGTCTTGATAGCTAACTACCTCAACAACCATCCCGAGCCGGAAGAGATCGAGTACTACTTCTGCGGCCCGCCGATGATGAACGCTGCTGTAATCAAAATGCTCGATGATCTCGGAGTTCCCGATGAGAACATCAGTTTTGACGACTTCGGCGGTTAATTAACGAAGATGAAGCGTCTCGCAATTTTTCAGGCCACCCTTTCCGGGTGGTCTGTTTTTTTTAGCGCTTTGTGCAGGTTTTCAGTCTCCGCCAGCCTTATGCTAAGCGGATGTAATCCGGCAGAGCAGAACAACGAGCAATCGCTTTTGCAAGGCCAGCAAGACCGCAGTTTCGCGGCTGTACAAATAGCCGATGGTCGGTTCAAGGTTTGGTTCACGGCTGAGACCATGGGCTCCACTTACAACATTACTTACCTCGCCAATTCGGACCGAAAGCTGCAGCCGCTCGTTGACTCCTTTCTCCTGGAATTCAATGCCTGCTTGTCCACCTACGACAGCAGCTCGATGCTGAGCCAATGGAACCGGTCCACGACGGGAATCAGCAGCTCCGGCAACTGTTCCGTGTGGTTTGGAGACCTGGTTCGGGTGAGCCAAGCCGTCCATCGCCAATCGCAAAGCGCCTTTGACCCCACTGTTCTCCCGCTTCTGCGTTACTGGGGATTTTTTCGGGAAGACCCCTTTGCTGGTGAGCGACAACCGGATACCGCACAAATCCGCAACCTGCTAAAGCACGTCGGTTTGGATGAGCAGGTTATCCTGTCCCAGGCTTCAACAGAAGGTGCAGCGCTTGCAGGGCAAGCGGTGGCAAAGCGGCACCCGTCCGTAGAATTGGACTTCAACGCCATTGCCCCCGGTTATGCAGCCGATCAGATCGCAACCATCCTTCAGGGCCAGGGCATAGAAGATTATCTGGTAGAAGTTGGTGGCGAAGTGTATGCGGCCGGGTACAACGATCGCGGCAAACCTTGGACCTTAGCCATCGAAAAGCCGGTGGAAAATGGCCGTGAAGCCCAAATTTTGGTTGGGGTTTCCAATGCCGGATTGGCTACTTCTGGCAATTATCGCAAGTTTTGGGAGCGCGATGGCGTGCGCTACAGCCATACCTTAAACCCTAAAACGGGGTATCCCGAACGTTCCAATTTGTTAAGTGTGTCTGTGTTAGCTCCAACCGCCGCTGAAGCGGATGCCTATGCGACAGCCTGCATGGTGCTTGGGCTCGATCGGGGAATGCGGTTGTTGGAGCAACTGCCTGAAATAGAAGGCTACTTTATCTACCTGGACGCAGCAAACATCATGACGGCCGCCCAAACCATCGGATTTAGTCAACGCGCGGCGATTCCCTGATAATCGGTTAGGAACGGCTCTTGACCGGAGCTAACTCGCCCTGGCAGTCTTCGCCGGGCTTGCGGCCGCAAACATCGCATTCTCCAATTTTGTTGCGCAACATAGGGTTGTTGGTGGCGCATGTGCCGCGGAATTCACCGCCTTTAACCAATAAAATGCGGAGCGACAGCCCGATAACGCAGAGCCCAACTACTAACAACGTGAGAAGGAATGTTTGCATAGCCATAACTTATTGAAGGCATCTTTGAACAAAGGTAAGCCCGTTTTGCCTGCAATGCTGCCCCTAAATTGAATGGTTTGGGGGTACCATAAGCCCTCAGATCCGGCAAAAGGTCTGCCCATTCCCTAACTTTGCGTTTGTCGAAAAGGCTTGTAGGACACTGGAACCGCGGAAGTACCCTAAATCAACTTGCCCAACGCGCTATGGCCCATTCCACCGAAGAAAAATTGCAGGCTTTTTCCCGACTGCTGACCATCATGGACGAACTCAGGGAAAGGTGTCCCTGGGATCGCGAGCAAACGCTCGAGAGCCTGCGGAACCTGACCATTGAGGAAACCTACGAACTGGCTGATGCCATTGTTGACAAAGACATGGTCGGCATAAAGGAGGAACTTGGCGATTTGATGTTGCACTTGGTATTCTACGCGCGCATTGCAGATGAGCAAGGTGCATTTGATGTTGCGGACGTCTTGAACAAAGTTTGCGATAAGCTCGTGCACCGGCACCCGCATATTTATGGCGACGCCATAATTGAGGACGCGGAAGGGGTCAAGCGAAACTGGGAAAAACTCAAACTCAGCGAGGGCAAGAAGTCGGTCCTGGCGGGCGTCCCGACCTCCCTACCTGCGCTCATCAAGGCGCAGCGCATCCAGGAAAAAGCGGCAAAGGTTGGTTTTGAATGGCGGGAGGCCGGAGAAGTTTGGGCTAAAGTGGAAGAAGAAGCTGCTGAATTGCAGCGCGAAGTAGGTGGACCCAATCAACAAGCCATTGAAGAGGAATTTGGCGATTTGCTCTTTGCCCTGGTCAACTACGGTCGCTTCATTGGGGTTGAGCCAGAGACCGCGCTGGAGAAATGCAACCGCAAGTTCAAAGAGCGTTTTGAATACATCGAACGCCGTGCGGTTGAAGAAGGACTGTCTCTTGATGCGATGTCTCTTGACGAAATGGACGGGTTTTGGGAAGAGGCCAAACGCCTGCGGATTGACAAAGAGTGGATCAGCGAAACAGGAGAGAAGCTTAGTTGACATCAGGAGAGAAGCGAAATTGAACAAATGTTCACTATAATTGAACATTCGTTCAAAATAATTGAACATTTGTTCAGCCACAAAATTCGCCCACCTCAACAGGTCGGTTAGCCCACCTCACCCCCGCCGTTCAAGGCGCATGGGCATTCCGCCGAGTGGACGCAAGGTAATAAGCGGTTCGGCTGGCGGAGTAGCGGAAAGCAACGGGCGGAAGCGGTAACGCCGCAAAAGAAACACCAGGGCGAGTTGCATTTCCATCATGGCAAAGTTGTTGCCGATGCACAGGCGCGGTCCCCCCCCAAAAGGAAAATAGGCCTCGCGCACGCCCCGGACATCCCCCGATTCGGCAAAGCGCTCTGGCCTAAAGGCCCCCGGTTCCGTCCAGTAACCCGGATGGTGGTGTGCGCCATGCAGGAAAAGCAGTACCACCATACCAGCCGGAATCGCCGCACCCTGGTAGGTGTCTGCCGTCACGCACAAGCGGTCGGTGGCCCAGGCAGGCGGATAATGCCGCAGCGTCTCTTGCACCACCTGGCGGGTATACGCAAGCGCGGGCAGGTCGCTGAACGTGGGCGAGCGCGTGCCCAGCACCCGGTCAAATTCTTTCAAAAGCGCGGCCTCCACTGATGGATGCCGGGCCACCTGCTCCAACATCCAGGTCATGGCATTGGCGGAGGTCTCGTGCCCGGCCGCGTACAAAATGAGCGATTCGTCGCGCAATTGGAGGCGGGACATGCCCGTACCGGTGTCTTCGTAGCGCGCCTCCAGCAGCATGTCCAGCAAGTCCTGGCCGTTGGAGCCGGACTGCATTCGCTCGTCAATGGTGCGAAAAAGCAGTTGATCCACATCGGCTTTCAGGCGGGCAGCGCGGCGGTATGCGCCGTTTACATGTCGCCAGGGCTTGGTCCAGGGTCGCCGGGCCGTGGCCACCAAATGGCGTTGAACTTCCGTCACCGCATGCTCCACGCGGTCCAGTTCGGCGGGGTCCATGTCGGTAGAAAAAAGCGAACGCGACACAACGCGAAAGGTGAGCCGCATCATGGACCCCAACAGGTCAAAAGGCGCGCCTGATGCTGCGAGCGCGTCGTAGTCCTGGCCGCTGCGCTCCAGTTCATCCTGCATGCCGGCGGCAAGGGCGGCCAGTTTTTCCCGGTGGAAGCCCGGCTGAATCAATCGCCGCTGGCGGAGCCAATACTCGCCTTCGCTGGTCAGCAAACCCTTTCCCAGCGTAGCAGCCAGGTGCCGCGTTTGCAGCCAGGTCTTGCTGTACTGCCGGTGGTTGCCCTGCAACACATGGCGAATTAGCCCTGGTGATGCGGTCAGCAGAATGCGCTGGCCGTTGGGCACGCGCAACATGCAGGAATCACCGTAATCGGCAATGAGCTCATTAAACCAGGTAACCGGATCGGAAACTGCTTTCGGCGCCCCTTTCAACGTTCGCCAAATAGGCACCTGGCGAAAGGCTCCCGCACCCGCAGCAGCTTTGTCGCCAGAAGATTGCTTTGGAGTCACGGGCAAGACGGGATCGACCATGCTCGCAAGTTACGGCGCAAAAAAAAGCGACGCAGCTAAGGCCCGGCTTATTGCCGATCCTTGAAAAAAAAGCGACGCACCCGCTTTGGGATGCGCCGCTTTTCCCCCGAAAGGGAAACCCGTTAGGGAGCTCCTAAAAACCCAGAAACAAGGCTTGCCGCTGTAATTCTTAGGGGTATCCTAAAAAGTGTGTTGCAACTTAACCATAGTCAAACGGCCAATGTTCGGCGCACCGGGGAAGGTGCGGTACTCAATACCAAGGGCGTTGCTCATGTCCACGATCATGCGCGAGTTTTTGGCGAAATTGGGTTGGTAACTCATGCGAACATCCAGGACATTGTAAGAAGCTACCTGGCCTACGTAGATGGCCGAGTTGGCTGGGAAACCGTCGTTCCAGCGGAAGGTGCCGCCAAAGGTCAGGCCGGTTTTGGGCAGGCGGTGGTCGTAACCCAACGAGAATTTGTACTTCGGTGCGTTGAGAGCAATGTAGCCTCCAGCAGCTCCTTCTACTACAATGGAGTCTCTGTTGATCCAGCTAAACGAAGCGCTCATGCTGGCGTCCCGGTTGATCAGGTACGTGGCCCCAACATCTGCACCAAAGATGCGCACTTGTTCATCCAGGTTGCGGTAGGTCAGGATGGCATCGACACCTACGAGCGTGTCGTTCGGGGCAACGGTACCCAAGGTTAATTGTTGGTTGGCTCCACCCACAATAACCGCAAATTCGTCCCAAATGGACCCGTTGGGTATGTCAGAGCCGAAACCCTGTCCGTCAAGCGAGCCCACCAGCGTTGCATACAAGCTCGCACTGGCCGCCTCAAAAGCTGCCAGGTTGTCAAACAACAGACCCCCAGGTGCGTTTGGACCTAGTGCGCCGCTTAATTGGGTAGGGTCAAAAATCATGCTCGGTGCAACGTTGGTCAGCGGGGTGACGAAGTTGTCGATCATGGTCATGAATCCGTCTACTGTCAGAAAGAGTTTCTGATCGGCCAATAACCCCTTGTAGCCCAACTCAACGGTTTGGGTGATGGAGCTTTCTATTTTGCCAAAGTCTTTCAGGGAAGCGATGTCAAACGTGTTGTCTGCAACCGTTCCACCAGTGGCCACACCAGCGTAGTCCACACCAATAATGTCAATGTTACCCGAAGCTGCGCTCATGCCGTTGAGCAACACGTCCAAAATTCCCTGGAAAATGAGGGGAGGCAAACCGGCGCCTTCTGCCAGTAAACCAGCAAGTGTGTTCTGAAAGGTTCCCCAGAACAAGCTGTTGTTGCTGTTGGTGAAAGGAGAGTAGTACTGGTCGTTGTAGGGGTTGAGGAACAACGGCAGCCCGGTTTCGTCACGCTCGTAGCTGTAGCCGTTTGGGTTGCCGATACCGCGCACGTTGATGCCGTTGGGGATCAAACCATTAGACAAGTCAAGCGCAATGTTGAGCGTGCTGGGGGTAGAGAAGGCGCGGTTGTAGGTAGCGCGCATGGTGTGCTCCGGAGCGGGTTTGTACACCAAGGCGACGCGTGGGGAAACCTGGAATTCTTCCAGCGGGTCGTGGTAGTCTACGCGACCGGCGAGGACAAATTTCCAGGCGTCGCTAAATTTATATTCTCCTTGTACGTATACGCCAGCTTGATTTACGTTGTCGGCGTCCTCAAAGCGGCCGTTGATGGTACCTTCCGTGTTGGGGCGGGTCAGCAGAATGTCTGCCCCGTAAATCAGTTGAAGCGCTTCCGTTGGCGTGCTCTGGTGCTGGACCGATAACACGTGCTGTTTGGATCGGTCAATCAACTGTTGAATTTCGTTTCCACCTTGTGGAATCAGGTAGGTATCATTAGCGTCAGAGGAGTTCACGAAATACTGCACAAACAAGTTTTTATAACTCATGCGCAATTGGCCGTACCAGTAAATCCAACCCACTGCCTGGCCACCACCTAATCCAGTCAATTCCAGGTTGCTTCCTTGGGTGGCACCACCATTAAAGATGAAGTTCAGGTCTTCGTTAGGCTGGTAATCCAAACGCAATTCGCCGGAGAGTTTCTCCGAGTTAAAGTCGCGCTCAAAGGGGAAGGGAGCGATGTTGGTATCTACCGTAAAGGGGGTTCCATTACGGATAGAGCCGGTGAACATTTCCGTGCCAATAGCGGGTTCGCGCGGATCATAGGTAACCCAATCATTGGCCTTCTGGAACACGCCCATGATTTTGTACCCAAACTTTTCAGAAACGCGGGCCGTATGGCGAATCTCCGGAGCATACACAATGCGTTCCCCCAAATCGTAGGTACGGGAATTGACCATCTGGTTGGTTTCGTCCCACTCCAGCAAGGTGTCTGTGTTTTGCTTAATACCCAGACCCATTGAAATGGTAGTCTGGTAATCGCCCACTTCCAGGTCAAGGGGAGAGCGCGTAATGATTTGCAGTACCCCGTCAGAAGAGTTCGGTCCGTAAAGGGCCGAACCGGGACCTCGCACTACTTCAATTCGTTCGATGTCGTCATTGGAGGCCGGGATGAACTGGAACGCGTTCAGGCGCAGCGAAGGCACGGCAGCAAAACGGTTGTCCACTACGGTGAGCATGGCACCGGAAAAAATGTTGTTAAAACCCCGGATGTTCACGTTGGCTGACGTTAACCCGGTTTGCATGATGTCCACGCCGGGCACCCGCTTGAGGTTATCAATGGGCGTCAACGCCACGGTGGTCTCCAATTTGTCCCGTCCGATAACGGTAACGGAGGCTGGCGCATCCAGCACTTTTTCGCTGCGTTTAGAAGCGGAAACCACCAGAGTGTTCAGCCGCAGATCAGCGTCGGATAATTCCAAATTGAGAATTTGATTGCCGGAGCCCAGTGCCACTTCTTTTTCTTCGTAGCCAACGCTTTTGAAAATCAGCAGCGTTGCTTCTGCCGGAACACTCAGCGAGTACTTGCCGTCAAAATCTGTTGCGGTACCCCGCGTGGGGTCTTCGCGCAGAAAGACGTTTACGGCAGGGAGCGTTTCTCCCGTCCGGGAGTCCTTGACGGTACCGGAAATGGTTTTGGTTTGGGCAAATAGGGCGGTGCTGATCATCATCAGCAGCCCAAGCAGGGGTAGAGTCTTCTTCATGAAGCGAAGAATAGGGTTTAAATAATTGGAAAGCGACCAAATCTAGACGCTTTAGGGCATATATACAAATGGACACGAAGGCTCGCCATGGGCATATCTTCCAGTAAATCATGCGAATATGGTTACCTTTGAACGCCGATGCGTAGCCTTCTGCAGCGCCTGCTCAATCCCTGGCTGTGGTTGGCCCTTGGCCTTCTGTGCGGGTTGACGGGCCCATTGTCCGATGCGTGGCAACCCGCATCCAACCGAACTGCCGTCTGGGCCAACCGGCACTCTCAGGCTATAGAAGCCAATTTTCGCCAACTGGACACCAGACTGGGTGCCCTGCTCCGCGATTCGGCCCTGCTGAACGATCTGGCCACCGGCTGCCTTGACGCACCGGATACGGAGCTGTTGCGGCAGACCCCCTTCGCCCTCTATATTTTTGAAAACAACCGCCTGGTTTGGTGGAATTCCAACCAGGTCCTGCCCGATCCGCTGCTGCCTGAGTTGGGCGAGCAACAGGTCATGGTCCGGTTGGCTAATGGTTTCTACGCGTTGCGCGGCGTTTCGTGGGCACAGTATCGAGCCATCGGCCTAATTCCCATTCGCCGCGAGTACAGCCTGGTCAACCGCTACCTGGAGCCGTCGTTTTTGCCCGAGCTCGGTATTCCGGAGCATGCGCTCTTGTTGGGTTCTGACCTGAGCACCAACACCATTCGCGATGCCCGGGGCACGCCCGTTTTTAGCCTGCTATTTCCCCGGGGCAAACAGAACGCGTGGTCGTGGCAACTGTTGCTCGGGTTAGCCTGCCTGTTTTTCTCTTTCCTGGGGCTTTACCTCCTCGCGCGGCGCTGGATCCTTCTCGGCCACAACCTGGCGGCCACCCTGCTGCTGATCATTGCCCTGTACCTTTTGCATACGGTGTTCCGCCTGCGGCTTTGGCCAACCGACTGGTTTCATTTGCCGCTTTTCGACCCGCACTATTACGCCTCCCCCGGCATCGCCGGGTCGCTTGGGCAACTCATTATGGATGCTGCCTTAGCGGGAGTCCTCGGCTTGTTTTTGTTGCGCATGGTCTCTCCAGGACCCTGGTTTAGCAAATTGCCCGGTCCGCCCTGGTTGAGCGCGGCGCTTCCGGTGGTGTTGCTGTTGGGCTTGTTCCGAATTGTGGTGAACGTGTTTTTCAGCCTCGTGGCCGATTCCAACATTTCATTTAACCTGGACAATTTCCTGGTGCTTGACGCTTTCAGTTTCGCCGGATTGCTGGCGGCGGCCTTGTTGCTCGCCAACCTTTTCCTAATGGGCCGATGGCTGGCCAGAGCCTGGAAGCGGGTAGCCCTAACAGCTTGGCAGCGCTATTCCGCAATGGCCCTGGGCAGCATAATTTATGTTATGCTGGTGGTCTTTTTACCGCTTGGCGACGAGCCTTTTATGTTCCAGCACTTATTCAGTGCATGGATTTTTTTGGGCCTGTCGCTTTGGTTTTCCACAGCAGACCGACAAGAAAACGGATTGCCCGGTTTGCTCATCTGGGCAGCGTATTTTGCAGCCTTTGCAGCGGCTCTGCTTATTCGCACGGAAACCCAACGCGAAGAAGCGGAATTGCGCCGCTACGCCTACCGTTTGGCTTCCGATGAGGACCCGGTCATGGAATACCTCTTTGCCGGTGTGGCCAATGCCATTCAACGCGACCCGGTAGTGCGTTCCTTGTTTGCCGATGCCTATCCGGCTGTGCGCCGCGCCAACGAACAGATCGTCAACAGTTACCTCAGCCAATACTATGACCGTTACCGGATCAGCCTCTCGTACTTTGATGCCCAGGGCCGTGCACTGCACAGCGACCCTTCGCCCGGAAAGATATACCTGGACAGCCTGATTCAAGCGCAGTCAGAAGAAACGGGCGCAGAGGGTCTTTTTCATCTTTTGCACGGGGGAAGGATGGCGTACCTGGCGCGAATTCCTGTTCAGGCTGGAGGCACTGCTACGGCCACGCCCGATAGGCGAGGCACCGACTCCATCCCTTTGGAGGGTGCGCGACAGGGTGGTGGTACGGGAATGGTTTACCTGCGGCTTGAAAGCAAAGTGCTGAGTGGAGCAAGCTTGTACCCGGAACTGCTCATGCGCGATGCCGGGGCCAAGGACCCCGAGGGCTATGACCATGCCCTGTACCGCGGCGATAGGCTGCTCAGCCAAAACGGTGATTTTCCCTACCCCCTGACCTTGCCGGACGCGTGGAATGCAGGGCAGGAGTTTTTGAGCCTGGAAGACGAAGGGGCGATTCATCTTATTCACCGCACACGCGGAAACAAAGTGGTGGTGCTCAGCCGCGAGCCCGCCGGTTGGATTGTCCCGCTTTCGCTGTTCTCTTACTTGTTCTTGTTCATCCTCATTTTGACCACCCTTTTAGTGGCACCGGTTTACCTCATTCAGCGTCTGATGGGACCCCAATCGCTCGCTGCGGTGTTTAGCTTTAGCCTGCGCGGTCGCATTCAAAGTTTTGTGGTGCTGTTGACGCTTTTGTCGTTCGTCATTATTGGGGCCATTACCATTTCTTACTTCAATCAACAAAGCCAGTCGTATCACCGAAGCCGATTGCTTCGTAAACTCACGGCAGTGGCCTCCGAAATTGAGTACGAATCTTCAGGGGGAGCGCAGGGTGTTGACCCAATTCGGCGAAACTTGCCCGACTGGCCCTTCGACCGGGGCATCCGCTCCGATCTGGGAGCGCTGAGCGAAATTCATGCTATTGACTTAAACATATACGACACACTTGGAATTCTTCAACAATCCTCGCAGCCGGACATTTTTACGCGCGGCTTACTGGGCCGCATGATGGATCCAGCGGCCTGGGCTTCGATGTCGCGCGCGGGAAGTTCGCATTGGGTGCAAACCGAACAGATTGGCAACCTGGCCTACCTGAGTGCCTACCGACCGCTCCAAACCTCTGCGGGCAAAACGGTGGCCTACCTGCACATGCCCTACTTTGCCAAAGAAAAAAACCAACGCCAGGAAGTAGCTGGATTCATGGTTGCGTTAATAAACGTATATGTTCTTTTATTGGTAGCGGCGGGTTTAGTAGCTCTCGGTATTTCCAATTCGGTGACGCGCTCGCTGACTCGGATTAGTGCACAGTTCCAGAAAATCAGGGTAGGGGAGCGCAACGAGCCGATAGCCTGGAAAAGCAACGATGAAATCGGGCTGCTGGTGGCGGAGTACAACAAAATGTTGGGCGAATTGGAACGCAGCGCAGCGCTGCTTGCGCGCTCAGAGCGCGAGAGTGCGTGGCGCGAAATGGCGCGCCAGGTGGCCCATGAAATTAAAAACCCGCTGACGCCCATGCGGCTTTCCATCCAGCACCTGCAGCGCACCATTGCCGCAGGTGATCCGCGCGCCGAAGAACTCACCGCCCGGGTCAGCCGAACCCTGTTGGAGCAGATTGAAACGCTGTCGCATATCGCCACAGAGTTCAGCAATTTCGCGCAAATGCCCACGCCCAGCCCGGAACAAGTAGATCTGGGAGCGGTGCTGCGCAGCGTAGTCGAGCTCTACGAAGCCGAGGAAGTGGCTGACATTCAGCTCTCGATGCCCGCCGCAGGCGTGCAGGTTTGGGCGGACCGCCAACAATTACAAAGGGTTTTTAGCAACCTGTTGAAAAACGCCATCCAGGCCATCCCCGATGACCGAAAAGGGCAGATCAGGGTGGTCATGGCCAGCTTTGCCGGACAGGTGCGCGTGCAGGTGGTGGACAACGGCTCCGGCATCGATGAAGACCAGCGGACGCGGGTTTTTGTGCCCAATTTCACCACCAAAAACTCCGGTATGGGCCTAGGGCTGGCCATGAGCAAAAACATCGTCGAATACGCTGGCGGTCGCATTGATTTTGAAAGTCAGCCGGGTATTGGAACCGCGTTTAGCGTAACCTTGCCAGTGTTTGTTCCTGGCCAAGGCCCTTCGCCATAACCCTTTCTATTCATACGTTTTTTTTCTTAACCATGGACCGCAGCCGAAGCACCGCCTTGTTTGAAACCGCGCAAACCCTGTTTCCAGGCGGGGTGTCCAGCCCTGTTCGCGCGTTTAAGTCGGTTTACGGACCACCGTTGTTCATTCAGCGCGGTTCTGGCCCCTGGATTTGGGATGCCGATGATCACCGCTTTCTGGATTTTTGTGCTTCGTGGGGACCGCTCATCCACGGCCACGCCCACCCGGATGTGCTGCAAGCCATCATGGCCACCGCGGTAAACGGCACCTCCTTTGGTACCCCGACCCGCTGCGAGAACGCGCTCGGCAGCCTGATTCTGAACCACCACCGCTACCTGGAACGCCTCCGTTTCGTCAGCTCTGGAACCGAAGCCGTGATGTCCGCGCTGCGCCTGGCGCGCGGCGCAACCGGTCGCAACAAAATTGTCAAGTTCGAAGGGTGTTATCACGGACACACTGACTCGTTGCTGGTTCGGGCAGGGTCGGGCCTGGCTACGATGGGAGTATCCACCTCTGCGGGTATTCCTGAAGCTTTTGCCGCGCAAACCCTTGTTCTTGAACTGGACGACGAAGCAGCTTTTGCCCGTTTGGCTGAAGAGCAAGGTCACGACATCGCAGCGGTGATCATCGAGCCTATTCCCGCCAATAACGGATTGCTTTTACAGCGACCGGAATACCTGCAATCGCTCCGCCAAACCTGCGACCGCCACGGCATCCTGCTCATTTTTGACGAAGTTATCAGCGGTTTCCGCATCGGTTTTGAGGGAGCTTCAGGCTATTACGGCATCAAACCCGATCTCATCACCATGGGCAAGGTGATTGGGGGGGGGCTGCCTGTCGGCGCTTATGGCGGCCGCCGCGACCTGATGGAAATGGTCGCGCCCATGGGCAACGTCTACCAGGCCGGTACGCTGAGCGGCAACCCCGTGGCCATGGCCTCCGGATGTGCGCAGCTTTATCGCTGCCTCCAACCCGGCTTTTATGAAAGTCTGGCCGCCCGCACCGAGGCATTCTGCCATACCATTGAAAATGTTATTGCGGCGAAGGGCTGGCCGGTGCAGGTGGTCCGGCTTGGGTCCATCTTCTGGCTGGCTTTTGCCGACGCTGCGCCCATCCGCCGCGCTTCCGCCATTCGCCCTGAATCCATGGAGCCGTTCAAGCGCCTTCACAAAGCGCTGCTGGATCGCGGGGTTTACTTGGGTCCGTCGGGATACGAAGTGGCGTTTGTTTCTTCCGTGCACACTGAAGCCATCCTGGACGAAGGGGCGGCATTGTTGGTGCAGGCGCTTGGGGAGGTGTTTTGAGGCAAGCGCACTTTGAAAGAAATGCCTGCCTGGAAGCGCTTGCCCACTGGTTCAAGACCCTTCAAAGGATCTTAGAGACACAGTGCAAGCCGCCATTCTGGGCATTTGCTGTAGAAGCATGGAGATGCATGGCAAAGACTTTCGTGTTGTATTTCGCAAATACTGCGGTCGTCACGCTTAATGCTTCATCGATTTCTCGTCGGCTAAGCCAATACTCAGAAAGGTGCCCAAGAGTGGGCGTTGCAATGAAGTAGACTCCCTGATCTGCTTGGTGCACCAGCAGGCCATTGGTAAAGCTGTGGATCCCCTGATTTGGTTTTCCAAATAAAATTGGAATTCGTTCCAGAAGTACAGTCTTCCCCAGCGTTTTCTCCAAATTTTGGAGCGATTGTACAAGATGGTCCAACAGCTGGGCCATTTGTTGTGCTCCCCATTTATCACTTTTCGGAGCTAAACGATTAAAGAGCACAGTTGGCTTGATTTCCCCAATAAAAAATATTACTCTGTCGTTTTCCTCTATCGCAGTTAAATAAAGGTCCAAATGATAAAAAGTGTACGCGAGGCGATCTTGAATCAGACCCATGATTGCCTTTAAATCTCCGATGTCATGATAAACAGCAACAGGCTAAGGTAGATGAATGGTTGTCCAAACATCATGAACATGGTCAGCCATGCAAATTTCAAGAAAGTTAGGCTGACTGCGTCTTCTGTATTCTAAAATAGTGGCTCCTATTAATACAATATTGTCTAGTACAAATAAGTCGCCCCCTTGAAGAATAACTTTTGGCTCTTTGATTCTATATAAACTATTTTGTGTGTCGTTGGGCCACTGATACTCGTCCGCTTTTAGGTGAACGATTGTTTCATTTGTGCCAGAAAAGAGCAAAACAAAGGCATCTTGGACCCAGAATCTTGGACCATTTGGCATATACTGCTTCAAGGATTTATTGCTTGGGGGAACGGTTATGACAAAGACATCAAATCCATAAAAAATACTTTTAATGGACGTTTCCGTTAGTTGCTGTGGAATATTTGGGATTAAGGAACTTTTGGGATCGGGGTGCTCCTGTACAGTCTGATCAGCATAATCGTTAGGTATGTAATCTTGAAAGAATATGATTTTGGGCTTTTTCCATTCTGTCGGCCATCCCAAGGTAATGGCTCGAGCAAATTCCCTGGTTAGAACCTCTACATTAAAGGAGAGGGCAATGGCTTGCACCTCTCCTTTGGAACTGTGTCACAGACTTGAACGCGTAGAAAACGGCAAAAGGCTTTACGTTAAAATTTTGTAGAACGTTTGATTGGTAGCGAATTTAAATGCGCTTAAGGTATTGACTGGGTTAGTGGTGTCTTTAATGAGACAATTCAAGATGCCACTATAAAATATAAATTTAAAGTATGCAATAAAATTATCGTCTAATTTTGTTATTCTAAAGGGTTTGCCAGTTACTGGTCTAACATCACCAATTCCGATGATTCCTGCAATTGCAGAACCTACAAATTCCTGAAAGAAGTAACAATTAAAGGCTGAATCGCTTTAAAGATAATCCACAAATCCCGTTGAAGGATTTGGCGCCTCTTCCGTAATTTCCAGGAAATTACTTCCTCCATTTAAAGATATTTTTAATTTGTACGTTTTAGTTTCATCAAAACAAGCAGTGTGGTAAAGTTGGCGTTCACATTAAGAGCTACCAGGAAGAATTTTGATGTTGCGAAATCAAATTTGATCCTGAAGTCAAAGTATTGTGGCATGTTAAACGAGGGCATGGCAGAGCGTTTTAGGTTACTCCAAAGTAAGCGGAGAGTGGTAAGCCAGTTTGAACAGAAAATTGTCTTTTTAGCAAATCCTGAGTAATGAAATTCATACTTGCTTGAGAGACTGTTTTATATTGGTACCTTATCTCTCTTTTGCTAGGACTACTTTGCAGGAAGCGTACAATCTGGTCCAATCGCTGGAACACAACGAGCTACGGTATGTCAGTTGGTTTATGAAACTGAGGAGCGGCGAAACTGAAAAGAATGATGTGGTGCTGCTTGCCATGCTCACAGACTTGCCTACATACAATGAAACCGAATTGGAAGACCAGCTCTCGCAGCACCACAGCCTTAAAAAGTTTACAGCTTCCTCAGTCGCCCGCCTAATCAAGGGCATATTAAAGGCGCTGCGCGCATATCGCGAGGAGAACAGTATTGAATTAAAGTTGCGCAACATGCTGGAGGATGATGCCATCCTAAAGGATAGATTGATCAATGGCGTACGATAAAAATGGTTGAATAAATTATGCGATAAATCTTTAAAATATAAAATATAGTATGTTTTATTAGAATTACTAGACCGCCAGATTCTGCAGTATTTGTCGTCAAAAAGTGATGTTGCCCTTATTCATGAAAAGCTGGCTTTGCTGGAACAAACTACAAAGGCCAGAGATTACGTGCACAGGTTGCAGGTGCTGTACTATCGTTTTTTTACTATGTACCGGATGGGTACTCCCTTACACCAGGAGCAAATGGAACGCTGTGAGCAGGACTTTGCTTTACTAAACAGAGATCAGGAAACCCATGCCAAGGCATTTTTTATCAAAAACCTACATCTGAACACCTCCTGCATGCTTCAATCACTCATTGGCAACAAAGCCATGGTGTATCAATTGCGGTATGAGCAAATGTTGTGGTGGGAAGCACATCCGACTATGCCGGAGTACCGATTGATTAATTACACAATGGTTTTGTCGAATTACCTGGTATCCTCCTTCGAAGTGGGAAATTTTCGCAATTTCCCCGCTACTCTGCAGAAGCTTTAGGATTTGCCGGTATTACCGCTGGATGACGAGGGGGAAGTGTTTCAGAACGTTACTTTTCTTGAACTCGTGCTTTACATGAACCAAGATCGCTTTCAGGAGGCCCTGGTGTTGATCCCTATTATTGAATCTGGCCTCCTTAAATACAGTAAAAAAGTCAATGATGCTAAGAAAATTTCATTTTCTTATAATATAATGATTGTTTTTTTTGAATTGGCTGATTATGAATGCTGCATTGATTGGGTCAACAAGGTAAAACAGTTCAAGACTGCGCACCGGGTGGATATTCAGGCCAGGGTGTTTATTCTGGAACTTGCGGCTCACTACAGTTTAGAAAACAGCATGATTTTAGAGAGCTCACTCCGTAACACCCGGCGTCGATTCCAAAAAGAGAACAGATTTAGTGCTTATGAACAGGGATTGTTCAAGCGAATTCGAGCCCTGATTTTAACGGGCCCTGACAAACATTACAAAGCATTAAGCGATCTGAATGAGTTGTTAATGAATTGCGAATCGGACGTAAAAGGTGATCAAAGTTATTGCCTCGAAGAATTGCTGCGTTGGGTAAATCGGACCAACTACCAGAAAAAAGGGCCGCGATAGTTGTCTATCGCGGTCACTCCAGAACAAAAAAGGACAAACAGGAAGACATTAACCAAAGAATCCTCTAATAGAAACCAAATACTTACTCCCTCTTTCACCAAACTCAAACTCTCTTGGAAAGGTATCTGCAGCGCTCTCCGAAAGGAAAAGCGAGTAGGAATGTGAGCCCAAGTAGTCGTCCATCTTGAAGTACTTCAAGGTTTCGATGGCGACTTTCATCGCCGTGTATTGCTGTGGGATCCGGGTTTGTTTCGCAGGAATAGTTCCAATACCCTTTCGAATGGTTTCCCAGGGAAAGGTTTGTCCCGTCCCAGCATTGCAAGCCTCGTTCAGAATCCGATCGTAAATCACATCTTCGACTTTGTTGTAAATCACCGTGGTAATGATGGCCCCAAGGGTTTCAGCGGCAACAGCAATTTGAACAGACTTAGGCAGCCCTGACCAAATGTCGCCGGTGCAAACATTTTCCTGCAGCGGGATAATTACCCCGTGCGGCTTTAGTGGACCCTTCACAGAAATGGGCACTACCAGGAAGCAGCCGTAGATGTTATCCTTGTTTCCCTGTAGTGTTTGTCGGACACAGCGTATTTTAGGGACATCCAGCGTAATGACTGGTTTAGTGCTCATGCTGGTGGCAGACAAACCCATAGCCAACATGTTTCGTGTACCCCTTGCTCCATGAAAACAAAGATGAGGGACGATATACCCCTGCTATAACCAAGAATTGCCCCGATTTATCAAGTCCTAAATTTGCTGCCCGATACCAGCTGTTCGCTTCCCAGCTCTGGCTTGAAAGACCGTATTTTGGGGGCATGACCCCCAACCGCAGCCAGAACAGGCTGGTTTTCTACCTGATTTTTGCCTACATCCTGGCTTCGTTTAGCTGGTGGTCGCTGCTGTTTTTGCGGCAGAACCAGCGGGCCTTTCAGGAAGATGCCGATTCGCTTCGGGAGGCCTGGGTGGCCCAGGGGGGGGCAGAAGAGCTCCTCGCTCAGACCGAATCCTACCGTCAACTTCAAACGGAACTCAAGCGCAAAAACACCATGATTGCGGGCGAAGGGCTCGTATTTCTAACCCTCATCAGCATCGGATTCTGGCGCATTAACCGGTCTTTCAACCGAGAGATAGCCGTATCGCGGCAGCAGAATAACTTTCTGTTGAGCATTACCCATGAGCTCAAGAGCCCGCTGGCCTCCATTAAACTGGCCATGGAAACCCTGAATCGAAGGGCGTTAAAGCCCGAACAAGTGCAGCGCATCGCCACTATGAGCTTGGAAGATGTTGACCGTCTGGAGCGCATGGTCGAAAATATTTTGCTTGCCTCCCGCATGGAGGACCCCAATCACCACTTCGAGCACCTCGATTTTGACCTGAGCGCCTGTACCCGGCAGGTCGTGGATAGCCTCCAGCGGCGCTACCCGGCACAATTGGTTCAATTGGAAACCGAGGCTGGACTGCGCCTGAACGGAGACGAACTGGCCCTTTCGTCCGTCATTCTCAACCTTGTGGACAATGCCCTTAAGTATTCTCCGTCGGGCAGCCCGGTTCAGGTAGGCCTTAAACACAGTGGAGAGCGCCTCCTGTTGCGGGTTGCCGATCGCGGGCCGGGCATTCCAGATGCAGAAAAGACCCGCGTGTTTCAGCGCTTTTACCGCATTGGCAACGAAGAAACCCGCTCGTCTAAAGGCACTGGCCTGGGGTTATTCATTGTGCAGGAAATAGTCCGGGCGCACAGCGGCCAAATTGTGCTCAAAGACCGGGAGGGGGGGGGAAGTGTGTTCGAAATCGCGCTGCCGCCTGCGGAAGACCAACCGGTTTCGGTTTCCACCCGAACCCCAGAATTGACGCGCACGTGACGCATGATTGGAGATTAAAGCCTAACCTTAGGGCAAATCAGTTGCCATGAACGCCATAGCCCTTCACCCGAAAAATAAGCCCGTCATGATTCAACGCATCTTGCTCGTGGAGGACGAGGCCAACATCCGCGAGAACCTCCGGCTCAATCTGGAAATGGAAGGCTACGAAGTGGTGAGCGCCGAACAAGGCACCCAAGCGGTGCGCATTTTTCGCGAGCAGCGCTTCAACTGTGTCGTGCTGGACATCATGCTACCCGAAATGGACGGTCTGGCCGTATGCGAACAGATTCGCATGGAAGACCGCGACGTCCCTGTCTTGTTTCTCACGGCAAAAGACTCGCCGCGCGACGTAGTGGCCGGCCTCAAAACCGGGGGCGACGACTACCTGACCAAACCCTTCAACCTGGAGGAATTGCTCCTGCGTGTTGGCAACCTCGTCAAGCGCAGCGTGCGCAGCCAGACCGGCGACCTGAGCCTGGACGAATTCCGCTTCGGGCCCAACACCGTTAATTTCAGCACCTACGAGGCGCGCGGGCTCGAAGGGCTCATTCGCCTGACGCAAAAGGAAGTTAAACTGCTCAAACTGCTCGTTGACCGCCGCAATGAAGTGGTCAGCCGCCAACACATCTTGCAAACGGTCTGGGGATACGACGTTTTTCCTTCCACCCGAACCATAGATAATTTTATCTTGGCATTTCGTAAATATTTTGAAACCGACCCCAAAAACCCGGTCTACTTCCACTCCATCCGCGGGGTAGGGTATAAATTTACGTCCTGAACCGGGCAGGCCATGAACTGGAACCGCCGCTCCGCTGTTCTGACCTTGTCATGGCCAAAACTGGTATTCTGCTTGTCAACCTGGGCACGCCCAATTCGCCGTCCACGCCGGATGTGCGCCGTTACTTGACCCAGTTTCTGACCGACGGGCGGGTCATTGACATTCCCTGGCTGCCCCGGCAATTGCTGGTGCGAGGCATCATCGGTCCTTTCCGCTCCCCCAAATCAGCCGCTACCTACCGCCAAATCTGGCTGCCGGATGGTTCTCCGCTCATGGTGTACGGGCTCCGTCTGTTAGCGAAGGTCCGCGCGCGGCTGGAGCCGGAAATTTCGGTGGAATTGGCCATGCGCTACCAACAACCCTCCATCGAAGCCGGACTCAAGCGGCTCCGGGACGCCGGCGTGGAGCGTTACGTCATCTTTCCCCTGTTTCCGCAATACGCCTCAGCAACCACAGGCTCTGTGCACCAGGAGGTTATGCGCATTCTGAGTGGCTGGCAGGGCATCCCGGAAGTGCTGCTCGTTGGCGATTATGCAGACCATCCCGGTTTCATCCAGCCCTTTGTATCCGCCGCCCGGGAGCACAACCTGGCCGACTGCGATCACGTGCTGTTTTCTTTCCACGGCCTGCCAAAACGCCAGATCCGCAAAGGGGATGACCACGGCGTTTGCCAGTTTGGGACTTGCTGCGACCATTTAGGCCCCAAGAACAGGCTTTGCTACCGCGCCCAATGCCTCGCCACGACCCGGGCACTGGTTCGGGAATTAGGCTTGAAAGAAGGCAGCTACACCACCTGTTTTCAAAGCCGGCTGGGCCGCGACCCCTGGATAGAGCCCTACACCTCCGATGTGCTCGAGAAACTGGCGCATCAGGGTGTCAAGCGATTGCTGGTGCTCTGCCCGGCTTTTGTAGCCGACTGCATTGAGACCATTGACGAAATAGCGGTGGAATACGCCGAAGAGTTCCGCGAGGCCGGGGGGGAAACCCTGACCCTGGTCGAAAGCCTCAACGATCGGGATACCTGGGTTGACGGCCTTTGCCAGATCCTTCAGGACAAAGCCGGGTTGGTTTGACCTTGGCTTCAGCCTTCCTTATCTTCGGTGCGCTTATTGCGACAAGCTGCTCCAAGAAATCCCATATGCGGTTTCTTTGAGCATGCTAAATCCGAAAATTCCACCAGGTGCAAAAACACGTAGATACCCTTCGCGGTAAAGTCGCCGAAGCCCATTTAGGCGGGGGCGAGAAGCGCATCGCTGCGCAACACGCCAAAGGCAAGCTCACCGCCCGCGAACGCCTCCATTTTTTGCTGGACGAAGGCTCTTTTGAAGAAATAGGCACCCTGGTCCGTCACCGGAGCTACGATTTTGGCATGTTTGATGACCGACCTTATGGCGATGGGGTCATCACCGGGTTTGGCACCGTTGATGGCCGTCTGGTTTATGTCTACAGCCAGGATTTCACCGTGTTTGGCGGTTCGTTGTCCGAAACCCATGCAGCCAAAATAGTTCGAATTATGGATTTGGCTATGCGCAGCGGCGCGCCGATCATCGGACTGAACGACTCGGGCGGGGCGCGCATCCAGGAAGGCGTCAAAAGCCTGGCGGGTTACGCGGACATTTTCTACCGAAACACACTCGCCTCAGGCGTGATACCGCAGCTTTCGGCCATCATGGGCCCTTGCGCGGGAGGCGCCGTCTATTCCCCCGCCATAACAGATTATATCCTAATGGTGGAGCATACGTCGTATATGTTTGTTACAGGGCCGAATGTGGTCAAAACAGTGACCCACGAAGAAGTGAGTTCTGAAGACCTGGGCGGAGCAACGACCCACGCCACCAAGTCCGGCGTTTCCCATTTTAGCTGCGAAAACGAGATCGTTTGCCTGCAAAATCTGCGCCGCTTGGTGAGCTACATGCCGCAAAATTGCGAGGAGACGGCACCTAATTTCCCCTATACATCTCCTGCTTCGGAAGAAAGACCCGCGTTGGACAGCATCCTTCCGGATAACCCCAATCAGCCGTATGACATCCGCGATGTCATTGCCGGCATCGTGGATGAGGAGAGCTTCATGGAGGTGCACAAGGATTTTGCGGAGAATATTGTGGTGGGTTTCTCCCGCCTCGCAGGGCGCAGCGTGGGCATCGTGGCTAACCAGCCCGCGTACCTTGCCGGCGTGCTTGACATTGATGCTTCTACCAAGGGTGCGCGTTTTGTGCGTTTCTGCGATTCGTTCAACATCCCGCTGTTGGTGTTGGAAGACGTGCCCGGATTTTTGCCTGGCACCGACCAGGAATGGAACGCTATTATCACCAACGGCGCCAAATTGCTGTACGCTTTTAGCGAAGCTACAGTGCCGCGAATCACGGTTATCACCCGCAAAGCTTATGGCGGCGCGTATTGTGTCATGAACTCCAAACACATCGGTGCCGACCTGAACCTAGCCTGGCCCTGCGCAGAAATTGCGGTCATGGGCCCAAAGGGTGCTGCTGAGATCATCTTCCGCAAAGAAATTTCAGAAGCCGCTGATCCGGTGGCAAAGCTGGACGAAAAGGTAGCCGAGTATACGGAAACCTTCGCCCATCCTTACCGAGCCGCATCGCTTGGCTTTATCGACAATGTGATTGAGCCGCGCCACACCCGTGCGCGCGTAATTAATGCCTTTCGCATGCTCGAAAACAAAGCCGCCACCCTTCCTCGCAAAAAACACGGGAACATTCCCCTGTAATTCTTCATCCCATCCAATTGCCTGATTCTGATGGCTAAAGCCAAATCGTTGATCGGTCCGGACGAGTTTGCCTTCCTGACCCGTTACCTCAATAATCCATCGCCCGTTGGTCACGAGTCAGGGGGCCAAAAAATTTGGCTGGATTATATAAAGCCTTATTGTGATCGTCATCTGGTCGATGCTTACGGTTCCGTGGCGGCAATCATCAATCCTGAGGCACCGTTCAAGGTGATTATTGAAGCCCACGCTGATGAGATTGGCTGGGGCGTTCACTACATTACCAAAGAAGGGTTTATCTATCCGATGCG
>CAYSDI010000039.1:29096-30387 GCA_964429745.1 uncultured Chitinophagales bacterium
TAGAAGGAGAAGTCAAATGCGGAGGTGGTCCTTCGCTCACCGTTGGACCGGCGGTGCACCGCAAATTGTTTCAACTCATTGAAGACACGGCGGCAGCAAAAGGCATCGGCATTCAACGCGAGGTTGCGGGGCGCGGCACTGGTACAGACACCGACAGCTTTGCCTACGCCAATGGTGGCGTGCCCTCGGCGCTCATCTCCTTGCCGCTCCGCTACATGCATACCACCGTTGAAATGGCCCACCGCGACGACGTGGAAGGGGTCATTAAACTCATCTACGAAACGCTTTTGGCGCTTAAACCGGACTTTAAATTTCACTACCTGTAATCGGAGTTTCTAAGGACGGGGTATTGAAGAGTACCCTGGACGTTCTGCTGTACAGCAACCTTTTCATCGCGCTGTGTGCGGTGGCCTTGACCTGGAGCAGTTATCGGTTGCTCGGGCTAAACGGGCCAAATAGTTCGCTGCTCTTAATGGTCGGTGGCGGCACATTGGCGCTCTACCTGGCCTTGCGTCTTGACGGGGCTAAGCGAGCTGGGAGCAATCCTTCTGTACCGAACCGGCTTCTTTGGGTGCAACGGCACAGCATGCTCGCATGGACCTTGTTGGTGGCAGGCCTGTTTTTCGGGGGAATGGGTTTCCTGGGCGTGGCAAGCCCTGTGCGGATCTTTTTGCTGCCTGCTGCCGCGTTGGGCCTGGCTTACGGTTGGCCCCTGCTGCCCTTGCCCCTGCACTGGCGTCTGCGCCGGCGAAACTTTCTGAAGATTGTACTGATCGGGCTGGTTTGGGCCTGGGTTTCAGTGATCTTGCCTGCTGTTGCTGCCGTTTCGCAACTTGCCGCCTCTCAAAGCGCCGCCAACCAGACTTGGCTGCCCGACGGCAGCCCGGTTTCAGGCATCGTCTGGGGAGTTTTCACTCCGGCGGTCTGGCTGTTGTTCGCTTCCCGCTTTTTCCTGGTGCTAGGTGTTACCCTGCCCTTTGACATCCGCGACGTGGAGCAAGACCGCATCATCCGGCTCGAAACCGTAGCCACCGCTTTTGGCCCGCAGCGAACCCGGCTTCTGGCCTGGATTTGCTTGGCCTCCTCTTGTGCATTGATGCTTGGGCAGTTTACGCCATTGCTCTGGCTGGCCTTCGCTTTGCCATGCCTGTTGGCCGCCTGGGGCATATCCCGCGCTCGGTCCGATGGCCAAGAATACCTGTACTTAGGACTCTTGGACGGTACGGTACTCCTGCAATGGGCGCTGGTAGAGGGGGTGGTCCGCCTCCAGGGATAAGCGGTGGGATCTGGG
>CAYSDI010000040.1:0-29930 GCA_964429745.1 uncultured Chitinophagales bacterium
AGTACGGAGCCCGGCAAAAGTACGGAGCCCGGCAAAAGTACGGAGCCCGGCAAAAGTACGGAGCCCGGCAAAAACCGCGGCCGGCCCTTTTCAGGGCCGGCCGGGGCGCTTTCGCGTTCGGTAATGCACTAACGCTGAGGCAATGCGCAGTGTTCAGACGAAGCCGAACCTGGCCTGCAGCAGCGGGGTCAGTGTAGCTTAGCGGGCAATAGTGAAGTTAGAAACAACACGTTCTCCGTTGCTGATCATCTGTACAAAATACGTGCCGTTGTTCAGGTTGCTGACATTCAATTGGACACGGGCAGCGGCTCCGTCGACCGTCACTGTTTGCGTCATCAGCGCGCGGCCGAGAAGATCAACCACCACCAGGTCAACCTGACCGGCAATCGAAGCCATCAGGTCGATGGTCAACTCGCTGTTTGCCGGGTTGGGGAACAAACTCATTTCGGAACCGGTAGCACCCAAACGGGAAGCAGGCATCAAGAAAGACTGAATGGCGCTGTAACCAGAAACTCCGCTGGCACCGCAGTCAGCTTGTACACGCCATTCGTAGGTTCGGTTGGCTTTAAAGATGTTGAAGGTGCGGCTGGTTCCGCTGACGGCTACATCTCTCCATGCACCGCCGGCCTGGCGGCCTTGCAAGTCGTATCCTGTGGCACCGGATACTGCCGTCCAGGAGGTGCTGGCGGTGGTAGGGGCGCTGAGGATGGTGCTCGTAAGACCTGCAGGAATGTCGCAGGTGGGCGTAGAGCCACCGGAGCACTTGGTTGCGGCGGCTGCGGCTACCGAAGCACGGGATCCGCCGGCCACCAAGGTTGCGCGCATGCGGGCACCCTGACCGGTGCTGAACATGACCAGGCAATCATCATCGCCGTAGTCCATGTAGTTCTGGACGTTGTCTAAGGTGCTGCAGCTTACGTGTGTCAGGGCACAACCGTAGTTGGGGTTATCGGAAACCGGAGTGTCAGTAACGCCATCGTCGACACCACAGCCACCGTCGCCCCAAATGTGGCGGAGGTTTAACCAGTGACCGACTTCGTGTGTGGCGGTGCGGCCCAAATCATAGGGGAAGCCAGGACCGGAAGCCCAGGAATCACGACCGGTGTATTGGTAGTCACAGACCACACCATCGGTGGCAGCAGGACCTCCGGGAAATTGGGCGTAACCCAAAATTCCACTGCTGATGTCTCCTACCCATATGTTCAGGTACTGGCTGGCTGGCCAGGGATCTTTGCCCCCATCAGCCGTTCGTTTGATGTTGTCAGTAGTGTAGGAGAAGCTGGTGCGCGTGGTTGTTGTCCGCGTGATCCCAGTGGTAGGGTTACCGCTAGGATCCACGCTGGCCAAACAAAACTGGATTTCGGTGTCATCCCACAGCGAAGTAAAAGAAGATACAACCGAACTGATGTCCGCGTTAGTGGCACTGAAATCTTCATTCAGTACGTCCAACTGGCCCTGGAGTACATAATCCGGTACGTTTTCAGAAGCTCCGTTGTACACCACGTGGAAAACCACGGGAATGGTGTACAAAGTCACCCCGGAGCGCTCGGTGCCGGCGCCCGCCAACACTTCACGGGTATGGGCCTCAATGGCCTCCATGTTGGCCACAATTTCCGGATGCTGGTTAATCAGGTTCTCCATGTACTCGCTGGAATTACAGCGGTGCTGGGCCTGGACGTTACTGCCCAGCACCAGTGCCAAGCCGAGCCAAGAGAATTTTTTCATTGCTTTCATGCTAAAAAAGAGGGTTGTGAGGGTTTAGTTGGAGTATACAAATGACGGAGTCAATAAAGCACTCCGAATTGGCTGCAGTAAAAGCACTTAGAGAAGGTCTAAGGTAGCTGTTTCGGCAGAAAAAAAGTAATGTTTCGGCCTTTTCAACCGGCTGGACGGAGACCCGTTAAGCACTTTTGTCATGAGTTCCCGCCCGAGCGATGATGCCAAACGAAAAGTCAGATACTGGTAGAGTTTACCGCTTCGCTTTCAAGGCCAAAGTACGACCTTTGTCCGGGCATGCTCAAAACACGGCTTACAGTGGTTGTAACACTCAGGCCGCGTAAAATTACCATAAAATGGCGTGTGAGTGCGCGATTAAAGGGCTGGTTTGGATGTGCTATGCCACATAAAGATGATGCGGTGACCCCCCACCCATTGTGACCCGGCACCATAAGTAATTGCTCTTGAAAATCCTGGTTCTTCGATTTAGTTCCATAGGAGATATTGTGTTGTGCAGTCCATTGCTCCGGGCTGTGAAGACGCAAGTGGAAGGCGCGGCGTTGCATGTAGCCACAAAAGAAGCTTTTGCGCCGCTTTTGAGCCATAATCCGCACGTGGAAAAGGTGCATTTGTTGAAAACTTCGCTAAAAGACCTGATCTACCGCCTGCGTGCTGAAAAGTTTGACCTGATTCTGGATTTGCACCACAACACCCGCACAGCGGTTATCAAAGCTGCGCTGGCAACCGTCCCGGCACGTGCCTTTCCCAAGCTTAACCTGCGGAAATGGGTGTATGTGAATTTCCACCAGGATTGGATGGGACAACGCCATATCGTTGATCGCTACTTGGAAACTGCTGAATCCCTGGGCGTTGTAAACGATCAGCTCGGCCTTGAAATGCCACTTGGACCGGATGCCGATCAGGTGTTGCAGAAACTCCCCTCCCCTTTCCACCGAAATTTCGACGCGCTGGTTCTCGGCGCTCGCCAGGGCACCAAAAAACCCGTTCCCGAATTGTTGGAAACCATTTGCCGCCAAAGTCCGCGCCCGCTGGTGCTGGTAGGGGGTCACGAAGACCGGGATTTGGGGCAACACCTGGCCGCACTGCACCCCGAACAGGTTTGGAATGCCGCGGGAAACGCATCGCTGCAGGAGTCAGCGGCTTTGCTTCGATCCTGTAGAAAAGTTGTGAGCCCGGATACTGGCATGATGCACATCGCGGCAGCGTTTCAAAAACCGATCTACAGCCTTTGGGGCAGCACAACCCCGCGTTTTGGGATGTTTCCCTATTACGGTGGAAATGATCCGGTGGGCTTGCATAACGAGCGCGGCAGTGTTTGGGGCGAAGTGCCCGGTTTACCTTGCCGGCCCTGTTCAAAAATCGGTTTTGATCGCTGTCCAAAAGGCCATTTTCGCTGCATGACCGGGCAGTCAGCAGCGGCTGTATTAGGCTGGTTAAACATTGATTAGTGCTGCCGGTATCAGCATTTGGTGATACTTTTCTACATTTATACGGACTGCTCGGGTGCTTATACGCACATATTGCTTTATTCCTCCTCAATTGCACCGAATGTTTGCTATCCGCATTTTTGCTCCCGTTTTACTTGTTTTAAGCCTGGTGATTTTCTGTAATACAGCCAAGGCTACACACGCCATGGGCGCTGATTTGACCTATACTTGCGTAGGTCCAAACACCTACGAAATTCGGTTGAACTTCTACCGCGATTGTGATGGCATCGCCGCCTCTCCCACCACCAGCGTGGATATTTCTTCGGTTTCCTGTGGCTTGTCCTACTCGCTTACGTTGCAGCCCGACACGCTCTTTACCGGGTTGGATACGTTCTACTTTGGCGATGAAGTGTCCCCGCTGTGTCCGGCCAATCTGCCTCTTTCCACCTGCAACGGCGGCCCCTATCCCGGCGTTGAAGTATACTCGTACTCCGCAATTGTCACCTTTCCCACAAGCTGCCCGGATTGGAATATCGCCTATTCGCTGTGCTGCCGAAACGCAGCCATTGACAACCTGCTGGACCCGGATTCTGAAGAATTGTATGTTGAGGCTACGATGGATAATACCGGAGGCTTGTGCAACAACTCCGTTTTTTTTACACAATTACCAGTTACCTACATCTGTAACGGCGAGCCGTTCAACTTTAACCACGGGGCCATTGACATTGATGGCGATTCGCTGTCTTACACCTTGATTAATCCGCTCACTGCTGGTGCAGTGCCGATTTCATATGCCGGTGGTTTTTCGCTGACTACCCCCATGGCGGTTACAGGAACTTTTGGCTTTGATGAAGCATCCGGACAGATAACCTTCACACCTTCGGCCGAGCAAACAGGAGTTTTGACGGTCCTGGTAGAAGAATTTCGGGGCGGTGTCCTGATCGGCTCCACCATGCGCGACATCCAAATTGTGGTCACTAATTGCCCCAGTAACTCAGCTCCTGCAGCCGACGGATCGTTTATCGGCCTGGATGGCGGTGTTGCGCTGGATGCCAACACCATTCAATCCTGCCCGGGTGATACCATCCGCTTTTCGCTGAGCTACTCGGACGCCAACATTGGCGATGTGCTGTCTGCCTCCAGCACGCTGGCCTTGCTTTTGCCCGGCGTCTCGGTTTCGTACAGTGGAATCAATCCCCTGGTTGTGAATGTGAGCTGGATAACCAGCCTTAGCGACACCGGCTTTTACGCATTCACCGTTGCTGTTCAGGACGATGCCTGCCCGATTTTCTCCAATCAGATTTTCAACTACGACATCGATTTGCTGGCGGGAACTTTTGCCGGGCCCGATGTCACCTATTGCCCCGGAGGCATTCCGGCGCAGTTAGTCGTGACGGGAGGCAGCCTCTTTAGCTGGACCCCTGCCTTTGGACTGGATGATCCGTTGAGCCAGGTTCCAAAAGCCACACCCGGGCTGACTACCGATTACATCGTCACCAGCAACCTGAGCGCTTTCTGCAAAAACACCGACACTGTTCGCGTAACGGTAGTACCAGCTTTTAACTACCTCCTGAGTCCCGGCGACACGCTTTGCCGTTTTGACGAAACCACCATAGGAGTTAATACGGAGCCGGTCTGGGGGCCCTATTCTTATTCCTGGTTCCCGGTGGAAGGGCTTTCGGATCCGTTTGCCCCTGTAACCGATGCTTCGCCCTTTGCCACCACCTACTACCAAATCACCATGACTTCTGACACGGGTTGTGCCATTCTGGACAGTATCCCCGTGGTGATCCAAGGGGCCATTCCCCAGTTGAACGCCATTGCCGATAAAACGCTGATCTGCCCGGGCGATGCATCGCAGTTTAACCTGGCACCACTTTGCGGCGTCACGCCCGCTCCCTGCGGAACGTTAATTACGGGAATAGCGGGTTCGGAGTCGCTCAGCACCGATGGACAAACGCCGTTTAAAGGAGGGTACGACGACAGTCGCATGCAAATTCTTTACTCTCCGGAAGCCCTGAACGAAGCGGGGTTCTTTGGCGGTGCCTTAAGCGAATTGGGCTTTTTTGTCAGCGAGAAAAACAGCACCACGGCCTACCGCAACTTTACCCTTAAAATAAGTTGCCTGGATGCAGGCAGTCTGGATGGTGGATTTGTCGGAGGCACCGAAACGGTGTTTGGTCCGCTTAATTACAGCACGGTCAGCGGCTGGAACAATTTTGTGCTTTCCACCCCTTTTTCCTGGGGCGGCGATGAGGGTTTACTGGTGGAAATCTGCTTCGATAACCCTGATTATGGTTTCACCGAAGACGATAAGATTTATTATAGTACGGCAGATTACAACGCCAGCGTCATCGATTTTAATTTGCTAACCACGGGCTGTGGGTTGGATGAATCCCCTGCTGTATCAAACAAACGCCCCAACATGCGGGTGCGTTTTTGCAGCCAGGATGCAGGCGGCATTGACATTACCTGGGCCCCGATTACCGGACTGAGCGATCCGTCCATTCAAAATCCGCTGGCCAGCCCAACAACCGGCCCAATTACGTATGTCGTAACGCTGGACGACAACGGCTGTGCCACCAGCGATACGCTGACCATAGACGTGGACAACAGCCTGATTTTGGACGCCGGCAACGATGTGGCCATTTGCAATGACGAAAGCGTGCCGTTGAGCGCGCTTGCGCTCGGTACACCTCCTGCTGAAGGCTTTGCCTTTGTGTGGAGCCCGGCTTTAGGACTATCTAACCCATTTGTCGCTAACCCGGTTGCCAGCCCCAACAGCAGCACTACCTACACGGTTAGCACCACCAGCCAAAACGGCTGTAGTCAAACCGATTCAGTTACCGTCAATGTCTTTGTGCTGGCAATCCAAGCGTCACCGGACACGGTCATTTGCGCCGGTCAGACCGTGTCACTGCAAGCTGGCGGCGGTGTGCTTTACGAATGGTCTCCGGCTGAAGGCTTGAGTTGTACGGACTGCCCGGAACCCCTCGCCTCGCCCACCATGAGCACACGCTACGAGGTGGCAGTGACGGACGAAAATGGTTGCACGGACTCTATGGCTACCTTCGTGCAGGTGAATCCTATACCTTACGTGGAGGCCTTTGCGGACACCACCCTCTTTATAGGCGAAACGGCCTTTCTCAGCGCCAGCGCCGGCAGTTCCTTTACCTGGACCCCGACCGACGGGCTTAGCGATCCTACTGGCCAATTCACCGCGGCCAATCCGCTCCAAACCACCATCTACACGCTGCTGTTGACCGATGCAAACGGCTGCCAGGACACCCGTGAAGTTACCGTTACGGTGCTGGAACTCCTGGAAATATACGTGCCCAACGCGTTCAGCCCCAACGGCGATGGCCAAAACGACGCGCTGCTGGTCATTGACCGCGGTCTGGCCGGCCTGGACGAGTTCAGCATCTACAACCGCTGGGGGGAAATGCTGTTCACCACGGCCAACATCAACGACGGCTGGGACGGCACCTACAAAGGCAAAGACCAGGAAGTGGGAACGTACATGGCCGTGGTGCGGGCGCGATCGCTCACCGGGGCGGTCTTGCAGAAGAATACCGCGGTGCAACTCGTGCGCTGACCTTTCTTTGGTTGCGCAGCGCAAACCTTGCAGGAAGAAAGGGAACTTTTCCCCCGGGGCATATGGGCTGCCCTGCGCTGAATCAACCCCGTAAATGATGCCGTGCAAAATGATCGCTGCCATGCAACCGGGCTCAATAGTTTGACTATATTTATTGGGTACTCCATCCTGAGCAGGTTGTCGGAGGGTCTGCATCCTGCTCCGATTTTTTTACCGACGGCTCCTGGCGGTGCGACAGCGCCGCGGAGGTAGTTCCTAAATACGAACCTGTCAACTATGAATCCCAACGATCCAAAGCTCATCAAGAATGTCGCCCTGTTCGGCCATCAGGGCTCCGGCAAGACCACCCTGGCCGAAACCATGTTGTTCGAAGCCGGAGCCATTCCCCGGAGAGGAAGCGTGGAAGACCGAAACACCGTATCCGATTACAACACCATTGAACAGGATCGCGGCAATTCGCTGTTTTCTACACTGATGCACTTGAATTGGCGGGACCACAAAATCAACCTGATTGACACACCGGGTTTTGATGATTTTGTAGGAGAAATACACACGGCATTGAAAGTGGTTGATTCGGTGGTCATGGTGCTTAATGCGCAATACGGCGTTGAAGTGGGCACCGAACTGATTTGGGAGAACACCCACGAAGCACACAAACCCACGCTGTTCGCCATCAACCAACTGGACACCGACAAGTCCGACTTTGAACGCACCGTAGAACAACTTACGGAGCGTTTTGGCAAGCAGGTCATCACCATTCAATACCCGCTTAACGAAGGTCCCGGGTTCAACAAGATCGTGGACGTCTTGCGGATGACGATGTACGAATTTGCCCCGGGAGGCGGCAAACCAGAGAAAAAACCTATTCCCTCATCAGAAACTGCCCACGCAGCCGCGTTGCACAATGCGCTGGTTGAAGCTGCCGCGGAGCACGACGAAGGACTCATGGAGCTTTACTTTGAAAAGGGCTCGTTGGACGAAGAAGAATTGCAAAAGGGGCTGCGGCTCGCCGTTGGCAATGCCGACTTTTTTCCTGTGTTCTGCGTTTCAGCGCGCCACAACATGGGCAGCGGTCGTCTAATGGGCTTTATTCACGATATCTGCCCGTCTTCCGCTGATCTGGAACCAGCACGCCTGGTGGGCGGCGGTAGCGTAAAACCCGATCCCCAGGCCGAACCTTTGGCCTTTGTGTTCAAAACCGTCAATGAAGCGCACTTGGGCGAAATGTCCTTTTTTAAGGTGTACAGCGGAACGCTTAAGCCCGGCATGGATCTGCAAAACGTCCGCAAAGGCCATACCGAGCGATTCAACCAATTGTTTGTGATTAACGGCAAACAGCGCGAGGCAGTAGAACAACTGGTTGCGGGCGACATCGGGGCCACGGTCAAACTCAAAGACACGCATACTAACGACAGCCTTTCGCCCAAAGGGAAAGAGCGGGCCATTCAACCCATCGTGTTCCCGGAGCCGCGCATTCGCGTAGCGCTGGAAACCATGAACAAAGGCGACGAGGACAAACTCGCCAACGGGCTGCATCAACTGACCGAAGAGGATCCCACCTACCGGGTGGAACACTCGGGGGAATTGCGACAAACCATTGTGCATGGGCAGGGCGAATTGCACCTCAACATTCTTCGCCAACGCCTTGAAGACCGCTTTAAAGTTTCCGTGCAATTTGCCATCCCGCGTATTCCCTACCGCGAAACCATCACCCGCTCTGCTAAAGCAGACTATCGCCACAAAAAGCAAACCGGCGGCGCCGGTCAATTTGCCGAAGTGCACATGCTTGTAGAACCCTATGAAGAAGGGATGCCAGCGCCTGCGGGCATGACCGTGCGCGATGTGCACGAAATCAACCTGGACTGGGGCGGCAAACTGGTCTTCAACTGGTGCATCGTGGGCGGGGCCATTGACGCTAAATTCTCAACAGCCATCATGAAAGGCATCATGGGCAAACTCGAAGACGGCCCGTTAACGGGCAGTTACGTGCGCGACGTGCGAGTCAGCGTCTTTGACGGCAAAATGCACCCGGTAGACTCCAACGATATGGCCTTCAAAACGGCCTCAGCCATGGCCTTCCGCGAAGCCTTTCGCAACGCAGCGCCCAAATTACTGGAACCCATTTACCAACTGACAATCAAGACTCCGGTTGAAATGAGCGGCGATGTGATGAGCGACTTGCAAACCCGCAGAGCCCAAATTTTGGGCATGGACAACGACGGACATTACCAGATTATCGAGGCCCGGATTCCGCTGGCAGAATTGTACAAATACTCTTCAACGCTCCGCTCGCTTACGCAGGGGCGCGCTAAGGATTCCATTGCCTTTATGGAGTACGCTCCGGTGCCGCAGGAAATCCAGGCACAGATTGCTTCTTCGCACAAGGAAGTGTTGGAAGAAGCGTAACCGAAAAACACTTCGAGCGGGCATATCTAAAAAACCTATACAAGGTTTTTTAGATATGCCACAAGGTTTTTTAGCTATGCTAAAAAAGCCCGGAATCTATTCGGGGCTTTTTAATGATTTTACGCCTGGGGTTGGACGCTTGAAACTATACGGTATGTTTGGAAACGATGCGCTTGGCGGCATCCAGAATGGAAGTGTTTTGTATTTCAACGATTCCTCCCCCTGCGCTCTTCTCAAAATGTAAACCGGGAATGGTGGTGCCTTGATCGTAATGGTCGCCTCCAAAGTAATTGCGAACCGTGTCCGCTTCGATGCCGAGTTCTTCGGCAATCTTTTCAATGCTGCCCGCGGGCATGCTGTCTTTCAGGTGCCTCAATTGCTCAAAAGTGATTACCATGATGGTTAAATTTATTTAGAAAATCCTGATTGAACAGGCTGGGTGTTGCTTGTTTCCAAATTTATAAAACTATTCGACCCTAACAACGATTTCCGAGATGATTTAGCCCCAGGTTGGTAACTTTCGTGCATGAGGTACTCCCGACTTTCCCGGATATGCTTGGTGTTCCTGTTCCTAGCCTCGCTGGCAGCCTGCAAGCGCACTTCAAGACCTGATGGGCTGCACATTCACAGCGCCTCGCCGGAAGGAGAAATACCCACGGAGTCCAACCTGACCTTTTACCTCAGCGCCAACCTGGCCCCGGATTCGGTGTTCGGAACGTGGGACAAAACTTCATACATCGCCTTTGATCCGCCGGTTTCCGGCGAGTTTCGCTGGACCGGCGCCAACGTACTGGAGTTTTCGCCCTCGCAGCCCTGGCAACCCGGAACTGACTACCGGGCAACCTTGCAGGAAGCGGTGCGGCAATTCGATCCAGAGAGCAGAACCCTGGCCACCGACCACGCCTGGAGCTTTAATACCCCGGATGTTGCGCTCCGCTCGGTAAATGTGTTCTGGACCAAACCTGAAGGCGCGACGCAGCCTGTCCTGGAGGCTAACCTGGGCTTTAATTACCCGGTTGAAAGCGCCGCGGTACTCAACCTGCTCTCTGTCAAGACAGGTGTCAAGGCAGCAAAAAATGCTGTTGGGGTTCAAGGGCTGCCTGTCAGCCAATCCAATGAAATACCGCTTCGCCTGGATGCGCTGCCCGAAGAAGCGGGCGAATTGGTCTTTGAGCTCGCAGCGGGTTTGATGGCTAAAGGCGGAAACCGCCGCGGCGAAAAACCGTTCAGCATCAGCACCGCTGTGCCCGACCGCAGCCGGCTTCAGGTGCTGGAGTTTGCCGCTCAACACGACGGCACGCGCGGCATGATCCGCGTGGTGTTCAACCAAAACCTGGTGGCTGATCCCGCACTGAAAGCGGGCATTCTGTTAAATCCGACCGCGGCGTTCAAGCTGGATTTCAAAGGCAACGAACTGCTCCTGGAAAGCAGCGTTTTTGCCCTGGAAGACGCCTATACTTTAACGATTCCCAGCCAGTTAAAAGGCGAATTAGGGGGCGAAACGGCCGAACCTTACCGCCATGCCTTCAGTTTCGGCCAACTGCGGCCAGAGGTTCGGTTTGTCTCGTCCAAAGGCCAGTACCTCAGCAGCCGCGGACCGCGCAACCTGGCCGTGGCCATTCACAGCGTTGCCGAAGTGGAAGTGACTGTGGTCAAAGTTTTTGAAAACAACATCCAGGCCTTTCTGCGCCAGGGAAAGGACTACGACGGCTACTACGACTGGGAGGGCGATGAAGAATATTACGGCTACCAGTACTACGAAACAGAGCCCTTCGGCGAAGAAATTTGGCGCAAAACCTACCGCACTAAGGACCTTCCGGAAAGCGGTCCCGTACGGTTGTTGCAACTTGATTTTCAGGACAAATTGCCTCGCTTTCATGGAGTCTACGTGGTTAAAGTCAGCTCCACCGACAAGCAGTACCTGACGGACACCCGCGTGGTTTCGGTCTCAGACCTGGGCCTGGTGGCCAAAGTGACTCCCGGTCAGGTGACGGTTTTTGCCCATTCGCTCAAAACGGCGAAGCCAATCGCCGGGCTGGAAGTGGTCTTTTTCAGTACCCACAACCAGCTCATGCACCAAGCCAAAACGGATGCCGACGGCGTAGCGGTTTGGGAAGCGCCGGAATCCGGGGGCAATGGATTTGAGGTTGGCATGGTCAGCGCCAGCGGAGGCTCCGACTACAACTTCCTGGCCTTCAACCAAAGCGGAGTGGATGCTTCGCGCTACGATGTAGGTGGGGTGCGCACGGAAAGCATGGTGTATGACGCCTACCTCTACGGCGAACGCGACCTGTACCGCCCCGGCGAAACCGCGCACTTCGCCGCGGTGCTTCGCGATTGGAAAGACTGGGATCGCCCCGGACCGCTGCCGGTGCAGATCCGATTCCGCCAGCCCGATGGTCGCCTTTGGAAAACCGTGCGGCAGGCGTTGGACGACGAGGGCTCGCTCGCCGTAACCCTGCCACTTGCCCCGAGTGCGCCGACCGGCCCCTGGAGCGCTGACCTGTTCACGGGCAACGATGTCTTCCTGACCAGCTTCCGGTTCTCCGTGGAGGAATTTGTGCCGGACCGCATGCGCATCAATACGGCGCTGGGGGCCGAGCGCTACCTGCCCGGCGACTCGCTGACCGGCTCGTTGCAGGCGCTGCATTTTTATGGCCCCCCCGCGGCTGGCCGCAAATGGGAGGCGGACATTTCGCTGGACCGCGAGAACATTGTCTTTGACGGCTGGCCCGGCTGGAACTTTGATCCCAGGCAGTCGATGCGGGAGCGCTACACCGAAAGCGGGTTAACAGACGCTTCCGGCATCGGTTTGTTGGGGCTGACCTTGCCGGAAACGGAAGAGGTGGGCCTGATCAGCGGCAAGGTGCGCTGGACCGTTTTTGACGAGACGGGGCGCGCTGTTTACGGCAGCAACACCTTCCGGTTGCAGACACAACCGCTGCATTACGGCATCGGCCCTTCGCCCGAATACTGCGCCACGCGCAGCCCTTTGCGCATCGGGCTGGCAGTGGTTAACACGGACGGCATGGCCCAAAGCCGGCAGGTGGACGTGGAGGTTATTAAGGTGGATTGGGAGTCGAACATGGTGCGGCAGGGCAACCAATACCGCTACGAAAGCCGCGAAGTGGAGCGCCCGGTGAGCCGCGAAGAAGTTGCGGTTAGTGGCGCAAAAAGCAGCTTCGTGTTTGTGCCCAAACAATCGGGCAAGTACTTGATGCGGATCCGAAAACCGGGCTCAAAAAGTTACGTGGAACGATCGTTCTACGCCTACGGCTCGGGCGATACCGACTACCGCTCTTTTGAGGTAAACAACGAGGGCCAGGTGGACATCAGCACGGACAAACCCAGCTACCAGGTGGGCGAAACTGCCGAAATTCTGTTCAAAACGCCGTTTGAAGGCCGCCTGGTCGTGACGTTGGAGCGCGACCGGGTGCACCAAAAATTCTTTCTGCAAACCAGCAACCGCACGGCATCGCTCCAGATCAAATTGCCGGGGGAATGGCTTCCGACTGCCTACATCAGCGCTACCTTAATCCGACCTGGCGATGGACCGAGCATGCCGCTGACCGTGGCGCATGGTTTCCTTCCTCTTGCGATAGAGGACGCCGTTCACCGCCTGCCAGTGACCATCAAAGTTCCCGGCGACAGTCGATCGCGGCGCACGGTAACCGCTACCGTCAAGACAACCCCCGGGGCCTACCTGACCATTGCCGCGGTTGACCAGGGCATCCTGCAAATTTCGGGCATGGAAGACCCGGACCCCTACGTGTATTTTTTTCGGAAACGCGCGCTGGAGGTGCAGTCTTATGACCTGTACGGCCAACTGTTTCCAGATCTTTTTGCCAGCGGCGGCTTAACCGGCGGCGACGGCGGTTATGAACTTGCCGCACGAAGCAGCCCAATCACGGCAGAGCGCTTTAAACTGATCTCGCACTGGAGCGGCATTGTTAAGGCAGACGCCGGAGGCAATGCCAAATTCAGCGTGGACTTGCCCGAGTTTTCGGGCGAGCTGCACTGGATGGTGGCCGCCTGGAAAGGAAGTGCTTTCGGCGCCGCGTCCTCCGCCACCACGGTCGCAGACCCGCTCGTACTGGCGTCCGCCCTTCCCCGGTTTCTCAGCCCAGGCGATGAGGTAGACATGGCCGTCATGGTAGCCAATACCACAAATGGCAAGGCGCAGGGAAAGGTTTCTATCAAGACCGAGGGCGCGCTGGAGATTGTGGGCACGCGCGAGCAGTCGTTTGTGGCTGAAGCGCATCGCGAAACCAGTGTTCGGTTCCGGGTGCGAGCCGGCAAGGCGATGGGCACAGGAAGCGTTAGGGTTGTGGCCTCGGGCCTTGGCGAGCAATTTGAACAAGTCACCGAGCTGGCGGTGCGTCCTGCGTCCGGGCTTCAACACCTGATCCAGGAGGGACAGGTCGCTGGCGGCACGCAAGTCAGCCTGGTGGCCCCGTCAACCTTTGACGTCGTGACCGGCACCCGGCTCACCGTGGGCCGATCGCCAGCCCTGGCACTGACCGGCGATTTGGATTACCTCATCCAGTATCCATATGGCTGCATGGAGCAGATCATTTCAACGGCCTTCCCGCAATTGTACCTGGGGGAATTGGCTGGGAGGCGCGTGGCGGAGGCTGGTGGTGATGGCTCAGGTTTGACGTCCGGGAACAACGGAGCCGGGGCTAGTGGTCCCGGAGGAAGCGCTGCGGCCATTCGCGAAGCCATCGCCCGCATTCAAAGCCAACAAATTTCGAATGGGGGCCTGACTTATTGGCAAGGTGTGGGCGAGGCGCAATGGTGGGTCTCTGCCTATGCGGCGCATTTTCTGCACGAAGCCAAAAAAGCGGGCTATTCCGTGGATGCCATTGTGCAAAACAAACTGCTGGGCTTCTTAAAAACCAAAGTCCGCCAGCGGGAGACCTTCCTTTACCGCTACAATGTCAACCAGTCGCGCGAAGTGGCCGTGAAAGAAATTGCCTACAGCCTGTATGTGCTGGCGCTAGCCGGAGAGGCGGACATCAGCACCATGAACTACTACAAAAGCCACCCGGATTGGCTGGCGCTGGACAGCAAGTACTTGTTGGCATCGTGCTACGGCCTGGCCGGAGATCGCGAACAATTTGACCGCCTGCTGCCGCGCGATTTTCTGGGCGAAGAGAGCCTTCCTGCATTCAGCGGCAGTTTCCATTCCGCCATACGGGACCGGGCACTGGCACTCAATGCGTTGCTCCAGATTCAACCGGATCATCCCCAAGTGGGTCCGCTGGCGCGTTTTCTCAGCGAGCAATTGAACACGGCGCGTTGGTTGAACACGCAGGAGCGAGCCTTTTCGCTGATCGCATTGGGCAAAATAGCTCAGCGAAACGCCGGCTCCACGGCTACCGGTATTGTTTACGTAAACGGCCGTGAAGTTGCCCGAATTGCCGAAAAAGAATGGAGCATGGAAAGCGATGTGCTCCAGGACGGAGAAATTCGTTTGGAAGTTTCCGGTAAGGGTAACTTATATTATGTTATGGATCAAAAAGGTTATGCTACGGATGGACGTTACGCGCAAGAAGACCGCTTTTTGAAAGTGCGCAAACGATTCCTGGATCGCAACGGCGTTCCCGTGACTAATTTGCTGAACCTGCGCCAAAACGATCTGCTGGTGGTGGAAATTGAATTGAAATCACCCGCGGGAGTTGTGGTGGAAAACGTGGCCATCACGGATCTTTTGCCCGCCGGCCTGGAGATTGAAAACACACGGCTGCGGGGCATGAAGAACATGGAATGGATCAAAGGGGCCAGCGTTCCCGATTACCTGGACGTGCGGGACGATCGAATAAATTTTTTCACCGACGCACAAGGCGAAACGCAGCGCTTCTACTACATGGTTCGGGCGGTGAGCCCTGGCCGTTTTCAAATGGGACCTGTTCAGGCAGATGCCATGTACAACGGCCAATACCACTCGGCACACGGTGCAGGCGTGATAGAAATTAAACCCTAGGGCGGGAGTTAAAGCTGGGTTCTGCTGGATGTTTCAACTCCTTCCCCGCCCTTGCCCCCGTTCCTGTTCTTGTTCTTGTTCTTGTTCTTGTTCTTGTTCCCAACCTCGTTCCCGCCCCCGTTTCTGTTCTTGTTCCCAAACCTCTATCAACGCCAAAAGCCATCGCAGTATCCAGTCTCCATTACCGCACCTGCCCGTTTTGCGAAGCCATGTGCGGGGTTGTTCTTGCTATCAAGGACAGCCAAATTCTTTCGGTCCAGGGCGACCCGCTGGATGTGCACAGCAAGGGGCACATCTGCCCCAAAGCGCTGGCTTTAAAAGACCTGCACGAGGACACCGACCGGCTCCGAACGCCTGTGCGCCGGGTAGGGCAACGCTGGGAGCCTATTTCGTGGAAAGAGGCTTTCGACGAAATTGAAACCCGAATTCGCGGCATCTGGAAACAACACGGCCGCGACGCAGTTGGGGTGTATTCCGGCAATCCTACGGTGCACAATACCGGCTCTCTGCTGCACCTCTACGACTTCTACGACGCGCTGGGAACGCGCAACCGCTTTGCATCGCACTCGCTTGACCAACTGCCGCTGATGCAGGTTTGCGGCGAAATGTTTGGCCACCTGGCCATGTTTCCGGTTCCCGATTTGGACCGGACAGATTACCTGTTCATGCTCGGGGCCAATCCGCTGGTGTCCAACGGCAGCTTGATGTCAACGCCAGGTGTAGCGGGGCGCCTGCGAAGCTTGCGGGGGCGGGGGGGCAAATTGGTGGTCGTTGATCCGATGCACACCAAAACTGCCGCTCTTGCGGATGAACATTTGTCCATTATTCCCGGTACCGATATTTACCTACTACTGGCCATGCTCCATGTTATGGTCCGGGACGGACTCTGCCAGCCGGGCCGCTTGGCCGCATTCAGCAGCGGACTGGACCAGATCATGCAGGCTACCGGGGAATGGACACCGGAATGGGCTGCGGCAAAATGCGGAATCCCAGCCGATACCCTTTCCAGGCTGGCGCGCGAATTCGCAACGGCAAAAACAGCGGTGGCTTATGGCAGACTCGGGGTCTCTGCTCAAGAACACGGAACCCTTTGTCAATGGGCCTTGGTCATGCTCAATCTGCTAACTGGAAATTTAGACCGACCAGGCGGATCGCTTTTCGCCCTGCCTGCATTGGATTTTCTGACGCTCATGGCATCGGAATCCAAATTTGGACGTTGGAAAAGCAGGGTTCGGCAGTTGCCGGAAACTGGTGGAGATTTTCCTGCTGCTGCGCTTGCCGACGAAATTCTGGAACCCGGCGCAGGAAAGATTCGCGCCCTTTTTACTGTGGCAGGAAATCCGGCGCGCTCGGTGCCGAACAGTCAAAAACTGGAAAAAGCGCTGAGCGATTTGGAATTTATGGTGTCCATTGACTTATACCGGAATGAAACTACGCGGCATGCTCACCTCATTTTACCGCCGTTGACCGGTGCAGAAGTCTTGCACTATGGGCTGGCTTTGTACCTCGTAGCACCGCAGCAATCGGCAAAATATTCGCAGCCGGCATTTCCAAAACCTGAAGGAGCAAAATACGATCACGAAATACTTAGGGAATTGCAACGGCGCTTTGCACGGCGTTCCATTCGCCACCAAGTCATGACGCGCATTGGGCCAGAAACCAGGCTGGACCTGGCTTTGCGCGCTGGACCATATGGCATATGGGGAGGTCGGCTGTTTAAAAAGGGAGGATTAAGTTTAAAGAAATTAAAGGAAGCTCCACACGGAATAGCCCTGGGTAGCCTACAGCAACAATTGCCAAAAAGGCTTTTTACACCAGACAAGAAAATTCAAGCCTTCCCAAAATCGGTTCAAAAAGGCCTTGAATCGTTGATGACAGCGCATCAAAAGCCGATTTCGGAATTCACGTTAATTGGGCGAAGAAATTTGCGGAGCAATAATTCCTGGATGCACAATCTACCCATCCTTACCGGCGGAAGGGAATCGTGCACTGCGATGATCAACCCGGAGGACGCAAAACAGCTAGCTGTTGGCCCGGGCGAACTGATCCAAGTAAATTCTGCAACGGGTTTTCTGATTATTGCCGCAGAACTCAATGCAAACATGCGCCGTGGGGTAATAAGCATTCCTCATGGCTGGGGACACAACCTTCATCCACTCATACAATTAGGACACGCCCAACAAAAAGCAGGACAAAATGCAAACGCATTAACGGATGATTCCATCACGGATGAATTATGCGGCAATGCAGTGTTTAACGGAGTACCTGTGCAATTGAAGCGCGTAGCAACAGAAGAAATCAACAGCTAGAACTTTTTTCCTGAAATTAAATAGTGATAACTAATTATAGTATTATAATATATTATAAAGTACTATTAAGATTGACAATTAACACTTTATAGATTTTTATTTGAACTTTATTTTGCAATATTCCTTCGCATAGTTTGTTTCTTTTCCCAATTTCCACTTTGAACAATGTAGACAATACGGATTTACTTTAAAATTAAATTAGTTTTGACGAATCCTTCATGGCGTTATTACGTTTAATCAATCTGCATGGCTAAAATGAAAATCAGTACAGAAGCTTTAAAGCTCTTATTTGCTTCGTATAAAGCTCAGCAAGAGCAATTGACCTACCAACTCATGCGAACCGGTACTGCACTGGCAGAATTGGAGCGCGATTATGGTACACAATTATCCGCCAATCCTGATGCAGTTACGCAGTCTTCTGCTGGAGCAAAACCCGGGGCAAAACCCGGAGTAAAAAGAAGCAGACCATCTGGAACGGCTTCCACTACTGGCAAGAAACGCGGACGCAAACCGGGCGCAACAAAATCGGCAAAAGTTCCCGCTAAAGCAAAAAACGCGACCTCGCTTGCAAAGCGCCGCGGCCGTCCATCCAAGAGCGAAAGCAGCAGCATACAGCAGAGCATCACGACAAAACGGACCCGGAAGATCAGTGGCACTAAAGCTGTTTCAACCCAAGGAACTAAATCTGCAGTTACCAAAAAGATCAGCAGGAAACTATCTGATTGGGATCAAATCATGGTCACCGCGCTTCAAAAATCTGCTTCTCCATTGAGAAAAGCTGATTTGGATCTGGCCTATATGCGGCATTCACTGGTCAAGAAAAACAGCATGACCCCAGAGGACGTTTACATCAAAGTGGCCAGGGTCATCCACAAACTTGCCAATACCCGAGGACTCATCCAAAAAGTTAATGTGGAAGGCAAAGGTTACGCTTACGTATTGCCAGTTTAAAACATTGCAATAACTATATTGTCTATGAACTTTCGTTCATAAGGAAAAAGGGAAACCCGGTAAACAGACCGGGTTTCCCCATGTCAGGCAGTACCCCTTCGGTTATCACTTGTCCAAACGCTCCAAGGCCTCTGCCTGGTTTAGAATGTAATATAAATGATTGGGGTCAGAAGCATTCAAATCCAATATGCCACGCACCATCACCAGTCTATCCATGGCAAACCAAGATTCCGTCTTTTTAAACACCAATTCCATCACAGTTTCTGGTCCGCTCTTTCCACAAAAAAAACAAGCCGCAAAAGGAGATGCGGACAAGGCATAGGCCTTGCCTTTAACGTCAAGCGGAAGTAGATAGCCAATGATGTATACATCCTGACCTTCTCGTTGACGAACTTTTTTTGAAAATTCAGCACGGGGGTAAACTGTGCCAGTTTGGCTTTGGTACTCATCCACAAAACTGACTTGAGCCAATTCTTCCCAAGTCAAACTCGATTGGGCCCGCGTTAAAAGTGGTGTTACCACTCCCATGACCAAAAGCAACGTTGCCTGTCGGTAAAGCTTGTTAGTGCCCCAGCTTGCTCTCTTGAAAGGATAGCCACAAAGGCGAACAGAAAATATTTCTTTTACCATGACTTTTTGTTGGCAATCAATCAAGAGACCAGTAGCTGTAAAGCAAAGGAAACTCTAAGTAAACGTCCCTACCCTTTTGTTACTGCTGGGGAGAAGACGTCCGTCGCTCCCGAATAGCAGCAATTCGCTTGGCGCGTTCGCGAATAGCTGCTTGTCGCTCCTCTCTGACCTTCCACTGTTGAACGCCTACCTCTGCAGAAACCAAGTCAATCGATTCCAGAACAATTCCCCGGACCGTGACTTCCAAGGCCTCGTTTTCCTCTTCAAACAAAATGGCATCAAAGAGCACGCCAGATAACTCGTCAATGAGCACTTTGTTGTTGGTGGAGGCCAAATCGCTGACAATACCGTCCACTACGCGGAAAACAATGTCCGCAATGGCGTGCTCCAAGGTGGTCTTAATAGTACTCCCCAACAGCGGAATGGCTTCCAGTGTTGCAATCTCCCGGTTCTCCGATACCGCACGCTCGATCTTCTCGTCCACGTAAGCCCGGAGATCAGGCCGATAGGTGTCATAGTGTACGCTCAAAACGGCCTGAATGCGATCGCTGAGCCAATCCACCAATTCGGCTTTTCTGGGTTGCACCACTTCTTTGAGGATCCGATCGGTCAGAGGGCTGCCCTTTTGGACTTCATCCCGCATGCCGCCCAATACATTCAAGACCACGCGATCAGATACTTCTTCTACCAGGACACCATAATATTTTCTGGCCTGACGAAATACATACGTTTTAGTCAGATCAATCAAGCGATTGCGCTGCAGTCGGTAAAGAATGGAAACAAAACGCAAGACCCGCAGAAAGCGGAAGGATCCCACAGGAATGCATCCCAAGGTATCATACCAGTGAATGAAGGGATAAAACCACCATTTGTGGTAGGTTTTTCGCACTGCAGCAACAATCCAACGGACCAAAAGCTCCGTCAAAAATATGGCCACGAACCAAGCATCATAAAACGTAAAATTCCGATGCACGGGCATGTAAAACTCGTGGAAGGCTGGCCAATAAGCATCAAAGAATTCCTGCACAAAATGGCTGGAATACAACCCATCAAACAACAACCAGAACAAGTTGACCAGGATCAGGACGAGCATGACCAGATCCAACAGGAACAAGAAAAGTTCAGATCGTTTCCAGGCGAGAAGGCGCATGCTGCAAAATTAGCCTGCTCCTTGGAGCAGAAAACCAGTATGGATGAATGCTACTACCAATGACAAAGCCTGCCGGATGATTCCGGCAGGCCTTGTCGTGGTAAACCAGGAAGCGATCAGCGGACCAATTGGAACGCTTCGCGATGAACAACGCTTTCTCCAAAAACTTGCGACCGCACAACGATGATAAACGTTCCGATTTCCTGCTCGGTACCCCCGATCCTGCCGTCCCATCCATTGAAACGATCTACGGAGAAAAATACCTGCTCACCCCAACGGTTGTAGATGGAATAATCAATCAGCAGGCGCTGGGCACTAATCCCGATAATGATCGGGGCATAGGTATCGTTTATGCCATCACTGTTCGGGGAGAAGGCAGTAGGCAGGTAAACTTCGTAATCACCAATCACATTCACGGTGACTGAGTCGGTGTTGGTACAGCCGTTAGCATCCGTCACTGTCACGTAGTACGTAGTAGTATCGGCTGGTTGCACCTCAACAATGGGGCTGTTGGGATCCGTCAGGATGCCGTCCAGCGGAGACCAGGAATAGGACAAGCCACCAGAGGGGAAGGCGGTGAGCGTAGCGCGCTCGTCTACAACAATGTCAATGGTTACCGCTGATGTGGTAGCATCTACGAGCGGCAGCGGATCCACAAATACTTCGACTTCTGCGCTGCTGGAACAGCCATTTGCATCCGTACCGACCACGATGTAATTCGTGGTAGACCCTGGGCTGGCGGTAACCGTAGAGCCTGTTGTGGAAGAAAGCCCGTCTGCGGGAGTCCAAACATAGCTAATAGCTCCAGTTGCCGTCAGGCTTGTAGCATCCTCCTCACAAATGGTCACATCCTCGCCACCAAAAATGACCGGTAGGTTATAGACATTAACCGTAACCTCATCCGAGGCTTGACAGCCATTGACTGTTAAGGTTGTCAGAATATACGTTCGCGTAAGGGAAGGGCTGGCTATTGGGGTTGCGACGTTGGCTGCACTGAGCCCCAAAGCGGGTTCCCACAAATAGGTGACCCCGCCTGTACCATCCAGCATAACTGGCTCACCGGGACAAATGAATTTGTCTTCGCCAGCATCGGCGAAGGCATCGTTGTCGACGAATATGGTTACCACACGTTCCACGTCACCGCAGAATGAACCGGTACCAGCAACGGTATAGGTGGTGGTGGTGTCCGGGAACGCAAACACAACCCGACCAGTATCTGCACTGAGGCCGGTGGATGGCGTCCATAACCAATCGTAGCTCAAATCGCCGAGCAATTCCAGCCTTACACTGTCTGAATTACAAACGATCGTCGTGCCTGTAGCAGAGATGTCGACTCCATCCGCTAACAAGCCTACGGTAGCGGTAGCATCCAGAGCCTCCGTCAAATCGGAGGGATCCAAAATGTAGGCGAAAGCAAAACAGCGGCACTCACCGGGGAGCAGCGTTTCAATCTTGTAGGCGATGGAGATAGCTTCATCTGCGGTATTGGAACCCGATGCACTGTAGCCTCCTACGCCGTTCCAAACATCGTAAGGATCACCAGTTGCAAAGTTTCCGAACGACACCCGAGCCATTGGGTCGCGGGCCCCAATTCCCAGGAAACAGCCAAAAGTCAGTCCTTCAGCCGTAACAAGGGCATCCGGATCTGTTGGTGGTTGGAAAACAACTTCGTTGAAGGTGGTAAAGTCTCCTGACCAAGGCTGGTCATTGTCAGGGTCTACATTGCGGCAGTAATAAAAATCGGTGATGGTTGATGAGCCTGTGTTGCAGAACGTAAGCTGCGTAACAAAGTAGAGTTTTCCAACAGGCTGCACTGTGTTTTGGGTAATCTCCACGGTTGCCCCTCCGGGAAACGTTGCCACTCCTTCCCAAATGGCCGAGCGCACTGCCGTGCCTTCTGAATAGCTGGAAATGGAACCGGGTACTTCAAAACTGCCGCAGGGTTGATCGGTGTTCAGCAACGGGTCGGCCCCACCCGTGCCGATGGTAACGCCCCAGCCTTCTACCGGAGACCCGGGCACAAAGTAATCCCCGCAATAGGCAGGTGATCCAGAAGTCCAGCCGTCTTCGTCGCGATCAGCGACGAAACCCAAACCAGGCAGTCCCGGACTTGGGTGGTACGGACCAATCGGTCCGGGGGAAGACGGTACAGATCCGCTTCCATAAGCTCCGCATCGATTCACCCCAACCTCCACGAACTGGCCTTGGAGGTATGCGTCTACACCCACTAACTGGGCGAAAATCGGGGAGGATGATGCCAGCGCCAAAAGCGCGAAAATGAATTTACTCAGGTTTTTAGGAGTAGTAGTTGATGGCATAGCTTGATGGCTGTCAGCTTACCCGGAGAACCGGAAAGGTGGAGGAAGTATTGAATTATCGGATGATTGTTGTCGTTCCCGCAGTCTTGATGGGCTCCCCTTTGGGACCCAGGATCCGAACAACGACCACATAGGTAGCAATTTCTTGCGGAATTCCGCGATAAGTGCCATCCCAACCGCCGTTTCGCTCTTTTGTTTGAAACACGAGTTCGCCCCAGCGGTTGTAAATAGAGATGTCCTGAACCTCGATCAAGCCGATGATGACCACGTGGAAGACGTCATTTAAGCCATCGCTATTGGGGGTGAAACCATCGGGAATGATGATGGTATATTCATTCTTAACCTCTATTTCAAGCGTGTCCGTATTCTGGCAACCGTTGTTGTCGATGACGGTCAGAATGTAGGTTGTGGTTTCTTCCGGTTGCCCGGTTGGATTTGGGATGGTAGGATCAGTCAATCCGGTAGGCGGCGTCCACAGCCAGGAAACAGCCGTTGGTGCCAACCCGTTCAGTAACGCAACCTCGTCCTTAACCAAGTCTATCAAGACATCTGGACCAGCATCAACGTCAGGTAAACTGTAAAGAGAGACCTGGATGGTATCGGTCTGAACACAACCATTGATGTCAACACCCTCGACGATGTAGGTGGTCGGAACCGGGGGAAAAACGGTCGGGTTTGCGAGTAAGGGGTCATTGATGAATTCGTCGGGAGTCCACACGTAACCAATTCCCCCGGAAGCTTGCAGTTGCACAGAATCCCCGATACAGAATGCAGTATCTAAGCCCGCATCAATGGTTGGAAGCGAATTGACCACGACAACCATGGTATCAATGCCTGGGCAACCGAAGGAGGTTTCTGTTCGAATAATGTATTCCGTGGTCACAGGCGGCCAGACAAACGCGTTAACGGAATCTTGGTTGTTGATGAAAGTATTCGGAATCCAGCGAGAGGGGCCCTCTCCTGGCACACCCGACAACTGAACCGTATCGCCAATGCAGATGGCTTTGTCCTCTCCGGCATCGGCGGTTCCAGCCGGTTGCGGGAGTACGGTAACTACTTGCGTTAAATCTATGCAGGTTCCGCTTGTGCCCAGGGCCGTGTAGGTAGTGATGGTATCGGGCGATGCCCAAACGGAAGCGCCGGTATCTACGTTCAAGCCGGTTGAGGGGCTCCAAACCCAATCGTAGCTTTCTGCGCCAACAATCTGGAGGTTTACCGAATCGCCGATGCAATAGACCGTCTCCCCGGTAAGGGTAATGTCTGCAGTATCCGCAAACAGCGCAAAAAGGATATTGGAAGCGGTTGCGTCAAGTGCGGCATCCAGGTCAGCCGCGTCTAAAATGTAGGCAAAGGTTACCGCCCGGCATGCACCGGTATCCAGGCTGGGAATTTTAAAAGCAATGGATACTGCCTCATCTGCGGTAGAGGAACCGCTCAGCGAGTATCCAGCCAGCCCGTTCCATACATCGTAAGGAGATGCTGTTCCGAAATTACCATAGGTCACTCTTGCCATAGAATCCCTGGCGCCAAGACCAAGAAAACAACCATAGGTTAACCCTTCTGCGGTAACCAAAGCCTGAGCGTCTACCGGTGGCTGGTAAATAATTTGATTAAACGTAGTAAAGTCCCCTGACCAGGGTTGATCATTGTCCGGGTCCACATTTCGGCCGTAGTACAAATCGGTAATGGTAGTAGAGCCCGTATTGCAAAGCTCTACCCGGGTTACAAAGTACAGCGAGGTAACAGGAACGATTGTTGTTTGCGTAATCGACAGCGAATTGCTCACTCCCGAAGAGGTAGCAACATAGGTTCCTATCCAGGTTGTAGACCGGACCAGGGCTGTGTCTTCATAGGCCGTAACAGAACCGGGCATTTGAAGGGGAAAACATCCCTGATCGGTGTTCATTTTAAGGGTAGTTGGAGTAGAACCAATTTGAATGGCCCAACCTTCAACTGGAGAACCAGGCACAAAATAATCTCCGCAATACAACGGCGTTCCTATAGCCCAACCGTCAACATCTGAATCAGCAAGAAAACCAAGGCCCGATAAGCCAGGGTTGGGATGGTAAGGTCCAAGTGGTCCTGGCGCTGTTGGAATCGTTGAGCTCCCAAAAGCCCCGCAGCGGTTCACCCCGACTTCTACATAACAACCCTGCATAAACGAATTCAACCCTATGATTTGGGCGAACATGGACTGTGCAGCGAAAAGGGCAACCAGCAGAGCTGCCGTGCGGGTAAAAGGAGTTGCGATTGGGTGTAGCATTGCTTTCATGGTCCTAAAATCTTTTTCATCCCTGGCCGATTAAAGTCATCGGATCAGGGTTAACGAGGAGGTTCTTTTAATAGGGTTACCGTCCACATCCGAATATTGCAACACCACGATATAACTGCCCATGGGTTGAGGTTTGCCTCGGTAGGTTCCATCCCAACACGCGTCGGAATCAAAACCTGCAAAAACAACCTCTCCCCAGCGATTGAAGATACGAATATCGCTGAAATCCATGCCGATGGGATGACCCGCGTGGAAACAATCGTGCAGCCCGTCGCCATCTGGCGTAAAGGCATTGGGCACCACAAAACGCTGATCCGGCAGGGCGTATAGGATCATTTCATCCATTCCGGTGCATCCGTTGGCATCCGTACCGACCAGGGTAAAGACCATGGTATCAATAACCACTGCCTGGGGATTTGCGACCCCGGCAGCACTCAGGAAACTCTCCGGGCTCCAGTGGTAAACGGCCGCGCCGCTTCCGCTCAAGGTCACTTGCGTGCCAATTACCCCTGCCTTGTCGGGTCCGGCGCTGATCATCGGCTCTGGGTGCACTCGGATGGACACCGTGTCCCGGCTGGCGCAACCCTGTGCATCAACGCCATCGATGGTCCAGAAATACTCAGCTTCGGGGGTGTCCAGAGTTACCGTTGCTCCGGGGGAATTGGGATCGCTAACTCCTGCAGCGGGTGCCCAGGTCAGCGTGAGACCGCTCAAATCCACGCCGCCGGCCAGTTCTACCGTGGCACCGGGGCAGATGGAGGCATCGGGAATCGAGGCGAGCAACGTGGCCGATTCGCCCAGCAACACCTCAAAACTAAACTCGATGTTTTCGCCGCAAGGCACCGTGCTCATCACACTGTACGTACCGGGAGCAGCCGGCTTTAACCATCCGGCAATGGCGCTAACGGGGGTGAAATCGCCGTAATGCGTCCAATCCCAGTAGTAGTTATCGCCGCCCTGAACCTCGAGAAATACAGAATCGCCCACACAAACCCGAATCTCCGGGATTGAAGTACCGTCATCGGACAAAACGGGCAGACCGTCGGCGACCAGCACCGGGGCCGTCGTGGCCATCAGAGCTTCTTCCAATTCCTCCGTATCCAGAATGTAGGCATAGCTGAACGTCAGGCTGTTGCCTCCTTCAAGCCGGGCGAAGTAGAAATTGACTCCGATGGCGTCGTCCGTAACGGCATCGCCTTCGAGTTCATAGGGGGAGTTTCCGCAGTAGGGATCCAAAGCGTCCATGACAAAGAAGCCACCCCGGCTTGCCCGAGAGGCAAAGTGGCGGGCGCCCAAACCCAGGAAACAGCCAAGCGTGCCATCAGCCGTAGCCAGCGCATCTGAACTGCCTGGGCCAGGTTGGGAAACTATTTTGTTGTGGGTGGGGAAACCACCGCCCCAGGCCTGGTCGTTGTCCGGATCTACCTGACGACTGAAATAGATGTCTTCCAACGTAGCCGTGCCCAGGTTCTCGATGGTCACTTCTCCAATAAAGTAGCGTTTTTCACGGGGGAAATAGGTCCGTATCGTCAAGCGAAAGCCGTCGGGATGCACACCTACCCAAGTTGCAGAAAGGGTGTCACCATCCGTGTAAGCCACGATGCCACCGGGAATATCGGTGACTCCGCAAATGCCGAAACCGCTGCTGTTGTTATAACGCTGACCGTCAATAGTCATGGTGAAACCTTCTACAGGTGAACCTGGCAGAAAGTAATCTCCGCAATAAGGTGGAGTGCCTACACCCCATCCGTCAACGCTGGCATCAGCAACAAAGCCGAGACCGGTCTCTGTAGGATGGTAAGCCGTGCCAGCCGCGCCAACAGCAGGAGGTGCATTAGAGGTGCCATAAGCACCGCATGCGGCTATGCCAATTTCCAGGTGATCACCTTGGAGAAAGACGGCGTCGCCAACAACCTGCCCCTGAAGGGATTGTTGGAAGGAAAAAACCGTGAGCAGGAGTAAGTAGACATGAGTTTTCTGCATAGGGGGCATGAATGCTAATCATTCATGCGCGTCAGGTAATCCTGGTACCGGGCTTGTAATGTAGCCAAGTACGCATTCCAGTCATTGCGGGTCCATTCTTTTTGACCCAAATTCTGGTACTGCAGGCGCATGGTAACTTTTGTCCCCTCTTCGTTTGCTTCGAAGTGCACCAAGTTATTGGAAACGCCCCGGAAATACTGCTGGGCGGTTTCTGCATTCTTAAAGTCAATGCCTGTGATGTCAATATCGTAGGCGTAAGGCATGTGGTCGGTTTCAGGCAGAACCAACAGCATGTCTGTTGAAAAATCAGCTTTTTGTGAGAGCGTCTTACTTGTGGCCTGTTGGGCAACAACGGCGCTGCCAACGGTCAACAAAAGGGAAAACGCGGTGAAACGGATGGCTTTGAGGAGGTTCATGATAGACAGGTTTCTTGGCTTCTTGGAGTAAAGGGCCTGAAATAGCCCTCTTTGGTTGTTCTAAAGTAAGGAGAAGAACTGGCTCTGCAAAGAGTTTTTTCGCCAAACCTTTGCCATTTTTTCGTTTCTAATGCGAACGTGACAGTCTGGACACTGAACAGAATGACTTTTAAACGGTTAATTGGAGGCAACTGCTTGAGGACCAGCACGGAACAACTTGTGACCAAGTTTCATTCCCCGAGGGGAAACCGATACTTGGCTTTGTAAGCAGCGGCCCTTCCCCCAAACTTTTTTGCACCTCATGAATATTTTTCGCTATCCCAAAGCCATTCTGGGGGGCTTCCTGGTCCTCGGGGGGCTGGCGGCCTGGTCGGCGTCTCAGTTGACCTTCTCTTTTGACTTCGAGCAATTTTTCCCTTCCGGCGATCCGGAATTGGAATTCTACCTTGAATTCCGGGAAAAATTTGAAGGGGATGACAACTTTTTACTGATTGGACTTCCTGTTGAAAAGCATTTTTTTGAGCCCTCCTACCTGACCCGGCTGGAGGCTCTTACCGATCGCTGCCAGGACCTCCCTCACGTGGAACTGGTCAGCTCGCCCACGTCCTATCGCTATGCCATCCTCTCCCCCTTCGGCCTGATCGACTACCCGGCCATTCACCTGGACCAACCGGAGCGTTGGGCGGCTGACAGCGCCAGACTTTGCACAGATGACCGGGTCTCCGGACAATTGTTTTCAAGCGATTTTGGGGCGGGGGTTATTGCCATGAAAACGGTAGACCGGATTGACTTGGACCAATCCGATGAGTTAATGGCTGCCTTAAAACCCATGCTCGAAGCATCCGGCTTTGATACCTATCACTTGTTAGGTCGCGCCAATTTTCAATCTGTTCTGGTCGCCCAGCAAAAACAAGAGTTCATTCTCTCTACGGCAGTTTCTGCTTTTTTAGTATTTATTGTTTTCCTTATAGCTTTTCGAAAACCACTCAGTGTAGTCATTGGTCTGTTTTCGGTCCTGCTCTCTATGGTGCTGTTTTTGGGAGTCCTGGGCCTTATTGGCAGACCGCTCGACTTCATGGCTATGTTGTACCCGGTGCTCATGATTATTGTGGGGGTCTCTGACGTGGTGCATATTAACGCCAAATTTGTGCAAGAACTGCGGACTGGAAAAACTGCTGCGGAAGCTATGCGCATTACCCGCCGCGAGATTGGAATGGCTACCTTCCTGACCTCGCTGACTACTGCCATAGGTTTTATTACGTTGATTACTTCCAGGGTACCTCCTGTTCGAAGTTTTGGGTGGGCTGCCGCTATTGGCGTTATGGTGGCTTACCTCACCGTCATTCTCTTCACTACAACTGCACTTAGCTTAGCACCAAAAGATAAAATATACTACAATTATATAAATAAAGTGACCCTGGAGAGCCTGCTCGGCAGGCTGTACCACTGGGTAGCCCGTCACCACCGCAAAATTGGCCCTGGGCTGGCTTTTCTTGGCATCGCGTGCGCCTTGGGCATGTCCCTGATCAGCACCGACGTAAAGATCTATTCCGGCCTGCCTCGAGGCTACAAGATCACCGAAGACTTCCGCTTTTTCGAAAAGCAGTTGGCTGGCTTTCGACCGCTGGAAATTGCCGTAATTGCGGCTGAAGGACGCTCGATGGACGAATTGGCAGTGCTGCAGGAAATGGATCAATTTGAACAACACCTGACCACTTACCCGGAACTCGGCAATCCAGTCAGTATTCTGACTTTGTACAAAAGCATCAACCGAGCATCCAATGGAGACCGCGCGGTTGCTTATAAACTACCTGAAGAAGAGAGAATCCTGAAAAAACATCAGCGTCTTTTGCAACGACTGCCAGAAGGCAGCAGCCAGGCGCTGGTCAGCGAAGATGGCCGCTATGCGCGCATTTCGACCACCATTTTAGACATAGGTACAGACAGTATTCGCCAAATCAGCGAGCGAATCAATGCTTTTGCGGTCGCACAGACGGACACCAATCTGATCCAATTCAAGCAAACAGGAACGGGAATCCTCTTTGATAAAAACAACGAATATCTCCGCCAAAGTTTAGTGAGCGGTCTTGGAATTGCCTTTCTGGTTATTGGCTTGCTGATGGGAGCCTTGTTTCGAAGTTGGAAAATGATTCTGGTCAGCCTGGTTCCCAACATTTTGCCCATTCTGATTGGTGCTGCCGTCTTGGGCTATTTTAACATTGCGCTGGATGCCTCCACCGCCATCATTTTCTCCATCTCATTTGGCATTGCCGTTGATGACACTATTCATATGCTGAGTAAATTCAAGCTTGAGCGCTCGCGCCGGACACCCATTGAAGTGGCGCTAAAACGAGTCTTTCAGGAAACAGGAAAGGCAGTCATCCTAACCTCCGTTATCCTATTCTTTGGATTCACTATCCTGCTGTTCTCCGCAACACCGGGAACCAATTACGTAGGTATGCTCATTGCCCTGACCTTATTCACTGCGCTGTTCTCCGACTTGTTGCTCATCCCGTGGTTAATTCGAATCCTGTTTAGAAAAGAACTGCGAGAGGAATCGGCTATGGCTGAATTGGCTGCGCTGGAAGCCCAAAGCGCCGCTGGAACCAGTCCAGAACTCGTTCATTGAACTGGTCCGGCTGCTCAATGTTGCACACGTGTCCGCAGCGCTGAATGACCTGAATTTCCACATCGGGCCAGCGCTGGGCATACTCTCGCGCTGGCCCGATGTGGAAATTCAGGTCATTCAG
>CAYSDI010000041.1:0-27089 GCA_964429745.1 uncultured Chitinophagales bacterium
TCAGCTCGTGCCGTGAGGTGTTGGGTTAAGTCCCGCAACGAGCGCAACCCCTATCCTTAGTTGCCATCATTTAGTTGGGAACTCTAAGGAAACTGCCTGCGTAAGCAGTGAGGAAGGCGGGGATGACGTCAAATCATCATGGCCCTTACGTCCAGGGCTACACACGTGCTACAATGGACGATACAAAGGGTTGCTACCTGGCGACAGGATGCTAATCTCAAAAAGTCGTTCTCAGTTCGGATTGGAGGCTGCAACTCGCCTCCATGAAGCTGGAATCGCTAGTAATCGCGCATCAGCTATGGCGCGGTGAATACGTTCCCGGACCTTGTACACACCGCCCGTCAAGCCATGGAAGTTGGGTGTACCCGAAGACGATGACCGCAAGGAGTTGTCTAAGGTAAAACCGATGACTGGGGCTAAGTCGTAACAAGGTAGCCGTACCGGAAGGTGCGGCTGGAATACCTCCTTATTAGAGCTTACTGTGACCATCACCGTTGGTCAATTGTTTCAACCAAACTTCAAGGACTTTTTGTTCTTAAAATACCTGACCCGATTTAGTCTCGTAGCTCAGTTGGTTAGAGCACTACACTGATAATGTAGGGGTCGGCGGTTCAAGTCCGCCCGAGACTACGGAGAAGGGGGATTAGCTCAGCTGGCTAGAGCACCTGCTTTGCAAGCAGGGGGTCATCGGTTCGAATCCGATATTCTCCACAGATTTCCCCATTGGGGAAATTATGTTCTTTGACGTATTGTAGCGAATTCTCATAATGTATAGATACTCTCTGACTCTGAAAGGAGTCTGATTGAAGATCTTGAAAGCGAATAAGGGCACACGGTGGATGCCTTGGCTCTTGGAGGCGATGAAGGACGTGATAAGCTGCGATAAGCTACGGGGAGTTGCAAATGAACTTTGATCCGTGGATTTCCGAATGGGGCAACCCGACTGGTTGAAGACCAGTCATCTCGAAAGAGAAGCGAACCCGGGGAACTGAAACATCTAAGTACCCGGAGGAAGAGAAAACAATAGTGATTCCCTAAGTAGTGGCGAGCGAACGGGGAACAGCCCAAACCCAGGTCACCTCGGTGGCTTGGGGGTTGTAGGACTGCGATGTGGACTGTAGATGCTAAGTAGAACCATCTGGAAAGTTGGACCGTAGAGGGTGATAGTCCTGTAAACGTAAACATCTACTACCTAGCAGTATCCTGAGTACCGCGGGACCGGAGAAATCCTGTGGGAATCTGCCAGCACCATCTGGTAAGGCTAAATACTACCAAGAGACCGATAGTGAACAAGTACCGTGAGGGAAAGGTGAAAAGTACCCTGAATAAGGGAGTGAAATAGAACCTGAAACCGTGTGCCTACAAGCGGTCGGAGCCCGAAAGGGTGACGGCGTGCCTTTTGCATAATGAGCCTACGAGTTACTCCTCACTGGCAAGGTTAAATTGCAGGAGCAATGCAGCCGAAGCGAAAGCGAGTCTGAATAGGGCGATATAGTCAGTGGGGGTAGACGCGAAACCAAGTGATCTACCCATGGCCAGGATGAAGTTTCGGTAACACGAAATGGAGGTCCGAACTGGTGACCGTTGAAAAGGTCTCGGATGAGCTGTGGGTGGGGGTGAAAGGCTAATCAAACTTGGAGATAGCTCGTACTCTCCGAAATGCATTTAGGTGCAGCGTCGGAATTGAGTGTCATAGAGGTAGAGCTACCGATTGGGCTAGGGGGCTTCACCGCCTACCAAACCCTGACGAACTCCGAATGCTATGACATATGTCCGGCAGTGAGGCATCGGGTGCTAAGGTCCGGTGCCAAAAGGGGAACAACCCAGACCATCAGCTAAGGTCCCCAAGTGCAGACTAAGTTGATCTAACGTGGTGTGATTGCTAAGACAGCTAGGATGTTGGCTTGGAAGCAGCCATTCATTTAAAGAGTGCGTAACAGCTCACTAGTCGAGTGATCATGCGCGGAAAATAATCGGGCATCAAGTCTGTCACCGAAGCTATGGACTCGAAAGAGTGGTAGGAGAGCATTCCAGTTGCACTGAAGCTGTACCGTGAGGTATGGTGGAGCGGCTGGAAAAGAAAATGTAGGCATGAGTAACGATAAGACAGGCGAAAAACCTGTCCGCCGATAGACTAAGGTTTCCTGATCAATGCTAATCAGATCAGGGTTAGTCGGGGCCTAAGGCGTAGCCGAAAGGTGAAGTCGATGGACAACTGGTTAATATTCCAGTACTCGCTTTAATTGTGATGGGGTGACGGAGAAACGTAAGTCCCGGGCACGTACGGAAGTGTGCCTTAAAGGGTGTAGGTATACGAGCTGTAGGCAAATCCGCAGCTTGTGCTGAAGCCTGATAGTACCAGGAACCTTCGGGCGAATGGATAGTGGACCCAAGTCGGCTCCCAAGAAAAACCTCTAAACTTCAGATTAAAGCGACCCGTACCGCAAACCGACACAGGTAGTCAAGGAGAGTATCCTGAGGCGCTCGAGTGATCCGTGGCTAAGGAACTCGGCAAAATGGACCTGTAACTTCGGGATAAAGGTCGCTCCCTTCGGGGAGCCGCAGAGAATTGGCCCAGGCGACTGTTTAACAAAAACACAGGACTCTGCTAACTCGCAAGAGGATGTATAGGGTCTGACACCTGCCCGGTGCTGGAAGGTTAAGGAAGTCGGTTAGCGCAAGCGAAGCTGTGCGACTGAAGCCCCAGTAAACGGCGGCCGTAACTATAACGGTCCTAAGGTAGCGAAATTCCTTGTCGGGTAAGTTCCGACCTGCACGAATGGTGTAACGATCTGGGCACTGTCTCGGCCACGAGCTCGGTGAAATTGTAGTATCGGTGAAGATGCCGATTACCCGCAATGGGACGGAAAGACCCCGTGAACCTTTACTATAGCTTCGCATTGATTTCGATTAACTAATGTGTAGGATAGGTGGGAGACTATGAAGCGGCCACGCTAGTGGTTGTGGAGTCGTCCTTGAAATACCACCCTTTAGTTCATTGGCATCTAACCCCAAAAGGAGACAGTGCGTGGTGGGTAGTTTGACTGGGGTGGTCGCCTCCTAAAGAGTAACGGAGGCTCCCAAAGGTACCCTCAGTACGGTTGGTAACCGTGCACAGAGTGTAAAGGCATAAGGGTGCTTGACTGAGAGACTTACAAGTCGATCAGGGACGAAAGTCGGGCTTAGTGATCCGGTGGTTCCGCATGGAAGGGCCATCGCTCATAGGATAAAAGGTACTCCGGGGATAACAGGCTGATCTTGCCCAAGAGCTCATATCGACGGCAAGGTTTGGCACCTCGATGTCGGCTCGTCACATCCTGGGGCTGGAGAAGGTCCCAAGGGTTGGGCTGTTCGCCCATTAAAGTGGCACGCGAGCTGGGTTCAGAACGTCGTAAGACAGTTCGGTCCCTATCTATTGTGGGCGTTAGAGATTTGAGAGGATCTGCTTCTAGTACGAGAGGACCGAAGTGGACGAACCTCTAGTGTACCAGTTGTGGTGCCAGCTGCATCGCTGGGTAGCTATGTTCGGAAGGGATAAGCGCTGAAAGCATCTAAGCACGAAGCCCACCTCAAGATGAGATCTCTTTTAAGGGTCGTTCAAGACTAGGACGTTGATAGGCAGCAGATGTAAAGGCGGTGACGTCAAAGTCGAGCTGTACTAATTACCCGTAAGCTTTCATTTTTTATTCTTCGTATCTGTTCATTACTGAGATTCGCACAATCGTCAATTTATAACGTTTCGCTAACGATGACCATTCCTGTGAGCTAGTCAAAGGGCTAACTGATAGGTTCTGGCATCCAGAAACGATGTCTTTATGGCGACTTTAGCGTAGGGGTCCACCTCTTCCCATTTCGAACAGAGAAGTTAAGCCCTGCAGCGCCGATGGTACTGGAGTTAAATCCGGGAGAGTAGGTCGTTGCCATTTCATTAAAAAGCCCCGGTGCTCACGCGCCGGGGCTTTTTGTTTGTGGGCATCTCTGGAAACCCCGGAGACAAGGCTCGACGCAGTATCCGGGGTTACGGAATGGACTGGGGTATCGCACCAAAACCCAGGAGACAAGGCTCGACGCAGTATCCGGGGTTTTGGTGCGATACCCACTAAAAGGCAGGGCAATCCACTGGACTGGGACAAGTAGGCCGTTGCTGGCGGAACAACGCCTTGGCAATGGAGACTTCCAGTCCCCCCGCCCCCCGGTTGGCTTCAGAGAGCTTGCTGGCCGTCACGTCGTAGCTCACGGTCAGGTAGTAATGGTCAAAGTCCATGCGGGCAGCCACGACCGCAGCATCTCCGTAGCGCCAAAAACCCCCGAAATGCAGCGAATTCTCCGGTCTGGCTTCTTTGCCAGTTATCGGCTCGCTGGTCAGGAACTGCAGGAATCCCCCCCCCATGAGCTCCATGCTTGGGCCCTGGCGCTGCACCATGACCGACGGGCGGAACCGAAAGCGATCCGACAGGGTAAAGGTGCCCCCCCCATGGGCCACATAGCGCATGGCCAGTGACTCATCTCCCCCGGCAAAACCCCGCTCCGTGGCAAAATGGCTCATGTCTGGCCGATTAAGGTGAAAAATGGCCCCGCCGAGGTAGAAATAGGCCTTCTTGCTAGGTTTGTACGACCACAACAGGCCTGAACTCAGGTCCGTATACAAAAACGCGTTTGCGGGCAGCGACTCCGGCTGATCCAGAAAATCCGTGAAGGGGTTCACTTTCAGGCTCCGGTGCCCCACCCCCCCCGTAAAACCGAGGGCCAAATAGCTGGTTCCGTAGCCGTTCAACGACTTGTAGTAGGTACCGGCCATGTTCACCTGGACCGTACCAAAATTGAGCGCACCCGCCTGGTCCGCTAAGACATTAAATCCCAAACCCACATAATCGCAGGGAGCGAACCGCGGATACACCTTCATGGCCGTCGCCATCGACACAGTCCGGTACGGACTTTCCATGATGGACCCCCACTGGCTGCGGTAATTCAGCATCACCTGGTAATCGCCTTGGAACAAGCCATTCATGGCTGGATTCACCAGGTGCGGGGTTGTAAAAAATTGTGAAAAGCGGGCATCCTGGGCCAACAAGGACCCGGATGCGCCACTTAACACGACCATTACAAAAACTAGGAATTGGGAACAAATACGTTTCATAGCTATATTAGTATATGACTATTTTAAATAATATTGGGGGAAGCTTTCCCGTCGCGTCGCTGCTTTTCGCGTTTAATAAAGTCTGTAGGTTATCGAATTAGGGTGATATCGCCCGTTCGGAGAAAATTCTCTCCGTTAATGCACACCCCTTGCATGGTGAAGGCAAACACCGCCGGATCCATGGGCTGGCCGCGGTAGGTACCGTCCCAGAATTCGGTCCGGTCATTGGTTTCAAACACCAGTTCACCCCAGCGGTTCCAGACCCGGAACTGGTTCAGGACACCGATCGTTTCCGAGCGGTACTCCATCTTGTCATTGGCACCGTCGCCGTTGGGCGTAAAGGCCTTGCCCAGTTCAAAATCATCGCCCAGGCAATCCGTGAAGACGCGCAGGAAAATGGAATCAAGGTCAACACAACCCGCTTCGTCCTGCACATAGACCAGGTACCAGCCATCCTGCTGCGGGGTTGCCAGCGGGTTGGGACAATCCGTACAGCTCAAGTCGGGATTTTGCGCCCACCAGATTTCCAGGGCACCGTTTCCGCCGGAACCCGCTGACTCCAACTGCACCGTGCTGCCCAAAATCAACAGCGTTGTATCAGCCCAGGCTTCCACCGTTGGAGGCTCCAAAATATCCACAAAGAGCGTTGCCGCTTCTTCCAGCGTTCCGCAAGTCACCGTAATGGTGTAAGCGGCATCGTTGTCCGGGCTGGCAATGGGATTCAACGAGTAGGGATCGCTCAAGTCAGCGGCGGGCGTCCAAATCCAGGAAATACCTGGAACCGTACCATCCACCTGCGCACTCAACGGCACCGTGCCATCGCGGCAAATCTCCGCATCCGGACCGGGCACCAGATTCAAATCCTGAATTATGCGCACCCGCACGGAATCCACCGCGGCGCACAAACCATTGTCCACGTTCAGGTAGAACATAACATCGCCTCCTGTCAAAACAGCGGTAGTCACCTCAGCAGAAGGGTCGCTGACCAAGTCAGCCGGCGTCCAACTCCAGTTGGTAGCGCCCAGCGTACCCGAGCCGTCCAGCGCCACCTCAGCCCCTTGGCACACACGGGCCTCCGCTCCGGCGTCGGGCAGCGGCACCGGGTGCACTACCACATTGCGCCGGGCGGTGTCCACGCAACCCAGATCATTGAGCGCGATCAATTCCACCGGAAAATCACCGGCATTGCTGGCCGTAAACAAGACCGTGTCAATTGCCAGCCCAGAGGCCAACAACGCACCGTCAAAATACAGGCGGAGGTCGTCAATCGCATTCAGTGTCGGGTTGGTCACCGTATCCACGCTCAGGTTAATCAGGGTGAAGGTCTCCCGCGCGCACTGCGACGAATCGGGAACCGCCAAACGCGCTTCCGGGCGGTAGGCCACCGTGACCGGATCGCCGTTAAATACCGTCAGGCTGCAGCCGTTGTTGTCCTGCAAAATCAGCCTGGGCTCGTAAATACCAGGCGTGGTGTACAGGTAATCCATGCTCCCGGTCACTGGCACCAGCGAACCATCCCCGAAATCAATCCAGGCAGAATCCGCCAGCAGGCCCGGCAAATCCACGTGGGTTTCAACCGGAGCGCAACCAATAGCCCCCGAGAGCACGTACGCTCCCCGCGGACCACCAAAAGTCTCTACCGTGGTTTGGGCGGTATCGGCACAGCCCAGGTCGCTCGAGGCTACCAGCGTTACCGTAAACACCCCTACTCCTACCGGCGAGAACAACACACTGTTCAGGGGTGGACCGCTGGCAATCAGCACGCCATCTACAAACAGCGACAATTGATCAATCGCATTCAGCGCAGGATTTGTTATGGTATCCTGGCTCAGGTTAATGAAGGTAAATTGCTCCCCTTCGCAATTCGTGGCATCCGGTACCGCCAGAACCGCTTCCGGCTGGTGGCCTACCGTGACCGGGTCGCCATTGGCCACGATCAGCGAACAACCCGAGCTGTCGCGAAGCGTCAACACCGGCACATAAACCCCGGGCAACGGATAGGTATAATCCAGCGACCCAGTCAACAACACCGTGTTGCCATCGCCAAAATCCATCCAGGCAGAATCAGCCGCCAAACCGGTCAGCTCTGCTGTCATAGTCAGCGGCGCACAACCCGTGGCACCCAGCAAATCATATACACCGGAAGGCAATGGCACGGACGTGACCAAAGCGCTTGCCGTGTCCAGGCAGCCCAAATCGCTTGAGGCCACCAACAGTACCTCGTAGGTACCTGGTGCCGAAGGCGTGTGCAGGACGGTGCTCATCGGCGGGCCGGTGGCCACCAAAACACCGTTTACAAACAATTGCAGGTCATCAATAGGATTGATGAGCGGATTGCTCACGGTGTCCACGCTCAAATTTTGCAGCGCGAAACTCTCCCCTTCGCAATTGCTGTTGTCCGGTATAGCCAATACGGCCTGCGGAGCATACCCTACGGTTATCGGATCACCGTTGGCAATAATGTTGTTGCATCCCGTGGTGTCGCGCAAAATCAATACCGGGTAGTATATCCCGGGAAGGGCATACGTGTGCGACACAGCCGTATCGGAAAACAGCGTGGTTCCATCTCCGAAATCTACCCAGGCCGAGTCGGCCAAAAGGCTAATGATGTTGACCCCGGCTGTTACCGGCGCACAACCAACAGCATCGGTTAACATGTAAGCTGCCACAGGTTCCGGATGCGTGGTCACTTCTGCAAAAGCCGTGTCGGTACATCCCAGATCATTGCTGGCAATGAGCATGACAGGATAGGTACCAGGAGCCAAAGGAATGTAGAGCACACTACCCAATGATGCCCCGGAAGCCAACAGCGAGCCATTGGCGTAAATGGCCACTTGGTCAATCGGGTTAATCAGCGGATTGCTCACGGTGTCCACGCTGGCATTGGTCAGCACGAAACTTTCGCCCTGGCAATTGCTATTGTCGGGCACCAACAGCGCCGCCTGCGGAGCATACCCCACCACCATCGGATCGCCGTTGGCAATAATGGCCGAGCAACCCGTGTTGTTTTGCAAGTAAAGGCTGGGCACGTAAACACCTGGCGTCGTGTAAGTATAAGACACCGCGCTGTCGGCATACATCGTCACGCCGTTGCCGAAATTTACGAAAGCAGAATCGGCGAAAACTCCGCCCAGCGTCACCGTTGCGGTAACCGGGTCGCAACCCATTGCAGGCGTCAGGCTGTAAGTACCCGTTGGAATCTCGCCAACAGCCACAACCGCTTCCACGGTGTCTATGCAGCCGCCCGCGTTCTCCAAAACCATTCGAACTGTATAAAAACCGGAGGCCCCGTAATTGTGCGACAGCGAATCAAACGTGCCTGCCATGGTGTTGACCGTGCCGTCCCCAAAGTCGAGCACGGTGCTCACAATCGGGCTGATCAGCGCGCTCAAATCCGTCTCGTTGCGCACCCACAACGCGTTTCCATCGCAGATCAGCGGGTCACTCAGCGACAAAGCCGCCGCCGGAACATCGTACACCGTAATGGTGCCCGGGCAATTGTACTGCGTTTCGCAACCCAGGCTGTCCAGCAAAATCATGCGCGGACAGTACGTACCCGGGTCATTGTACGTAAAAATGAAGTCGCCAAAAACCTGCAGGGTGTCCCCATTGCCAAAGTCAATAAAAACCTGGTCGGCATTGATGTTTTCCAGGTCGAAAAAGACATCCAACGGTGCGCAACCGCTCGTCGGACTCAAGGCCAGGTCGCCCGTAGGACCGGTTATGGTCACGTTGTCCGTACGGGTCAGGGTATCCGTACACCCCCGGCTGTCCGTCACCACCATCGTGATGTCGTAGTTGCCCGCCATGGTGTAGGTATGAATTGCGGTGTTGCCCGTGTAGTAATTCACCCCGGTGGAAGTTTCTACATACCACTGCACGGCAGTTACGGTGCCCGTACTGGTGTTGGTCAATTGAACTGGAATGGGAGGACAAATGCCCGCACTGAAGTAGGTCACCGTGAAATTGGGCGTCACGTCGCTTAGGTCAATGACCACAACCCGCGTCAGCGGATCGCTGCAGCCAACAGAATCGGTCACCGTAAGGCGAACGGAGTAGCTACCGCTGGTGGCGTACACGTGTTTAGGATTGGCCTCTGTGCTCGTGGCACCGTCGCCAAATTGCCAGAAGTAACTGGCCAGGCCGCTGCTTCCGGTAGAGCCATTAAAGAAGTAAGCCGAATCGTTTCCACAAACTGGGGCGGTGTAGGTAAAACCAGCCTGGATGTTGGTCGGTGCAATGATGATCTCCTCGCCGTAAATAGAGACACAACCAGCGGCATCGCGCACACGCAAGCCCACCTCATAGGTACCGGGGCTGTACGAACACGGAGGCGGCGTGCGACCGACGTAGACCGGGCAAGAAGGATTGTCAAAGGTCCAGGTCCACTGCACAATGTCCATGCGCGGATCGGGATAGACCGAATACGAGGAATCGCGGAAGTACACTGTAGCCGGGTCGCATCCGCGAACGGAGTCCACCAAAAAGAGCGCCGTAGGCTCGCTCACCACAGCCGTTCCGGTATATCCCACGTTGCACAGTGTGGAATCCAGCGGCACCATGCGGATGGGGTAGATGTCCGGCTGGGCAAAGTAATACGCCCAATCGTCGCCCACGGTAATGCTGGTAAACGTGATGCCGTTAATCAGACTTGGGCCAATTTCCCAGCGGTAGGTCAGGGTATCAAAAATCGGATCAGTGTTAGTATTGCTGAAATAGGAAGTGAGCTCCCCACAACCGACCAAGTCGTCGGCCACGAAGCTAGCCACCGCATTCACGATCGGAATTTCGAAATAGTCCAGCACACACACGGTATCAAACAGCGCATTGCCCGGATTTCGGATGTACACCGTGTAGACGCCCTCGTCCGGGAAGGTGAACGTGGCCGGGTTCACGTTGCAGAGCGTATCGCCCGTGCCGGCATCCCAGCAGAAAGGACCGGAAAGCACCGTTGGGTCAACCCACAGCGTCACCGTGTAGGGGTCGGAGCAATCGCGCGTTACCGTGCGGTCAAAACCAAATGGCGGCGTAACCAAAATCGGCTGCGTCACTGTTTGTGAACAACCGTTGAAATAGGCCACCAAGGTGATGGTAAAGTTCGTTGGTGCCGTTATGCCAAAATAGAAATAGGTGTAATCGCCCAACGGATCTGGCAACACCGTCGAATCGCCATTCCCCCAATACACGATGGTGTAATCGGCGTTCAGCGTTTCATTCATCAACTGCGCCGTGGAACACGTGGTGTCGCGCAACAGGTAAAAATCGGCGTCCACCTCGCCCACCTGCACCAAGGCGGTGACCGTATCGGTGCAACCTAGTGCGGTGTACGTAATAAGACTTACGGTGTAGTCGCCTACGGCACTGAACACATGGTTAAACGTGTCCATGGTGGTCGAGCTGAATGCGGTGCCGTCGCCCAGGTCCCAAACAAAGGAATCAATGGGCACCAGCGGCGAAAAGCTGGTGTTGGTAATGGTAACAGGAAGCGGAGCGCAGCCCAGGTCAGTACTCAACGTAAATGCCGGAACCGCCGCGCGGATCCGGATCAGGTTGGGCGAAACGATCGTGTCGCTGCAGCCGGTTCCGTCGGTGACGATGAGGTACACTGTCAAGACACCTGGAGCGGTGAACGTAGGGTTTATGACCGGCCCGTAATACGTCGCGCTTCCGATTTGCCATTCGTAAGTAATAGGCGGTGTTCCGGAAACCCCAACGGCCGTTAGCGTCGGGCTAAACGGAAGCTGGCAGGAATTGCTTTGGCTAATGCTGATGCTGCCGGCGATAGGCTTGTTGCGCACCACCACATCGCGGGTAACGCATTCCTGGCATCCGTTGGCATAATCCATACAATGCTGTATGGTATAAACTCCTGGAGTGGAATATACATAGCCCGTGTTGATGCCGCCACTGGTAGAACCCGGATCGCTCATATCAAACTGCCACGCGCTGGTTCCGCCACCGGGCAATGACGCATCAAATACCAAAAGTGGCTCGCCGGCACAAACCGTATCCGCACTCATGGTAAAATTTACGTTGGGACAAAAAAGGTTGACGGCACCCACATCCACTATGGTGTCGGTACAGCCGTTCTGGTCGCTCACCACCATGGTCATATCGTACAATCCGCAGCCGTTGTACACGGTGGCGTCCGATACCCCGGCACCCACATCGCCGTTGCCAAAATTCCAGGTATATGAATAGGGCGAAAGGCCACCCGTCGCTGAGCCGCTGGCCGTGACATTCAGCGGACCTGCGCCACAATCCAGCGGCTGATCAATACTGAACGAACCCTGCAGGCCTGGTTGAGGGGTCACGTTTACGGCCACGTCATCCTGGCAGCCGTTGGCATCGGTCACCAGCAGGATCACCTCATAGGTAGTCAGTGCGGGAAACCCGTGAAGAGGGTTCTGGGTGGCATCGCCACTTCCATCGTCAAAATCCCAAAACCAGCTCGCAATGGCCGAGCTGCCGGGTGCAGTCAAATCCGTAAACTGGATTTCATCGCCTTGACAGGCATCCGGAATAGACCAGGAAAAGTTCGAAGCCGGAGCGCTGTGAACCCTGATATAAGCGTTGCGCGTTTCCGTATCGCAAATTCCCCCGGAACAAACCGTCAGGTTAACCGTGTATAGGCCCGGAGTGGCATAGTAAACCAGCGGGTTACGCGAGGTGTCCGCATTGGGAAAGCCCCCAGGAAAGGACCACGCAAACGTTCTACCCGCGCCCGAAGGCCAGGTGGACGTGTTGGTGTAAGTGATGTAACTGCCCGGACAAATCGCCGTGCGGGAAGGCGTAAAATTGGCGGTTTGTGCCAAAAGCCGCGCTTGGGAGCCCGACACCGCAATAAAAGCGGTTAGAAGAAGGACGTTAACGGCAAATACCCAGCCGCGGCGTCCTCCAGTATTATCGGAAGACAAATGGTTCATAATAATGGCCCGAATTCCTGGAGTAATAAGAAAACCTGCGTTTCCCTGATGGTCGAGAGTCAAAGTAGCACGGGTTGCCATGTTTTGACAGAGCATAAAAGGCCTGCCCGTTACCCCGCCGTTTTTGCACATTGCACCAGAATTGCATGTTTTTGTTTTTGCACGCGAGCGCTGGTGCATGTGTGCCCCTGCAAAGGGTTAAGCTTTTACGGGTGCACCGCATTTCGATATGTAGGCCCGGTGCATGTCTGACCCTTCAGAACCCGTTGATCCTGTTACATTTATCTGGGCGCCATGCGGCAAAAAAACGGGCTAAAATGGCTGCTGTCCCGCATAAAAGTGATGGGGCAGGCGTTGGGGACAATACCAAGCGGATAAGCCTCGCTACGCTGCGGCACATTTGCTTCAATCCAAAAACTTCATCAAAGGCTAATGCATCAATCGACCTGCTTCCTGTTGATGTTCCATTGACTTCTGCATATCTTTCTTTATCCTATACATTTCAGCCAGCTTTAGGTGCAGTCCAGCTTCTCTGGGGTGATGGTCCAACCCGTAACCATCCCCAAAAACCGAGTCAGTGACAACCATAAATTCACTAAACTTGGAGACTATGAAGAAGTCGCGTTTTACAGAGACCCAGATTATTTCGATACTCAAGGAGTACGATTCGGGTCGCTCGGTTTCGGATCTGTGTCGGGAAAATGGCATTAGTCAGCCTACTTTTTACAATTGGAAGAGCAAGTATGGGGGACTGGATGCTTCGCAGCTCAAGATTATTCTGAGGACATAAACGCTATCAACGAAGTGCTGAGAGGTCCTATCGGCTGCGGATTCGGTCGGCTCTCTCAGAAGCTTCGCAAACAAGGAAAAACCTGGAATCACAAACGTGTTTTGCGAGTCTACCGCCTAATGAACCTCCATTGTCGCAAACGCACCAAGAATCGCAGGATTACGCGAGAACCGCAACCCTTGGTAGAACCTTCACTTGGACCACGCATTAAACTATGACATTTTGGAACAGTGAGCGGTAAGTTTCGGATTTTGTACGCAGCCAGCGGATAGGGCAAGCTATTGAGTAGAAATGTTGAGCGGGCAGATGGAAGTTTTTAGGAACAAAGGAGGTCTGAGGAAAGCAGCATGTGAAACGGATCATGCGCTGCCCTTAAGCCAGGATTGCCGCAATAGCTGAGGAAAGTGGGTTACTTCGAGCCGTCCGTTTGCATCAAACAAGAAGCTCCGGACATCCTGTGCCATTTCTTCCAGGTCCAGTTGGGAACAGCGGTCAAGTAAGGCTTCAGCAAGTTCGGATAGACCGCTAATCCCGAGCTTTTGATGGATGTAATTTAGATCTGGGAGTACGTCCAGGCTTAGTAAAAAGGACACATCAAAAAAGTCTCTGCCTTTCGCTCTTTTGCGGTTAAGTATGGCATGGCACTTTCGTGCCATCAAAAGGGGAATGGGGCAGCATAGAATATCTTGTCTAACGTCCCATTTTACCAGAAAGTAGGGCATGGGCGCGTATGCATATTGTTGGCTTTCGGAATCCAGTTGAATTGAGATGCTTTGTTCGCGGTGGCCTGAAATCCCGTGCTGGAAGAGCAGTCCTGGCAGGCGTACTTTGCATCGATACGCTGTTTGCCCCGCAATTTCCATGATTGCTGCATACCCTTCATATTCCAGTTCTCGTCGAACCAATTCACCCAGTTGCCCAAACTCTTCCTTGCTTAAATTGTGTTTGTCGAAGTCCAAATCTCCGCTGAATCGGCGATTACCATGAACAATGCGCAAACAAGTCCCGCCTAGAAACACCAGTTTGTTAGCGAAAGGTGAACTAAAAATTATTCCGGGAATCCTGTATTGTAAGTATTCCCGCAAAAGAAAGCTGTCAAATACGTGTAAATTAGCAGGATATGCTTTCTTGGTGTCATTAAGCGTTATCATACAGCCATTTTTGAAAGGAGTCGTCCCTGGCGTGCAGGGTTTTTTGAGTAGAAAGGCTCAAGAAGTCTTTCCATAATTCGGGTTGGGGGACTCTTCGAATACCGCTGCGATCCAAACGAAGTGCCTCGAAGTCGGATGGCGTATTCAGGTTGGGATTCAGGTAAAGCAGGTCTAATAATGTTTTGTCTGGCGTGGCCATTCGCACGGCCAGGGTACTTTGCTTAAGGCCATGGTAGCCAAAGAACCAGGAAGGTTTAATGTTTTGGTAAGTATGCAGCACGTGGTCTACCTCAAATGTGGCCGTATTTTTTGTGGTAACGGAGGTGACATGAAATACCCCTTCAGGAATGACACCATAGTAACTCATTGCTGCCTGCAGGGATGTGTAAGACAGACTATAGATTCTATTGGCCACATCCCATCGTTCCAGGAGTGTCCACGGTCGGGCTGAATGGCGGTAGTAGGGTCGGCGCAACAATTGAATCAAGCCCTTGCTCTGCCAGTATCGCAATTGTCTGGAATGAAAACCTTGAAAACGAAGGGCAACATGGCGTGCAGTAAAGCATGGTTGATTTTCAAAAAACCGACGAAAAGTCACGATACTGCATTTTATCTCTTGAATAGGATAAAATAGCCTTTTCATGAGATAAATAGTCGACTTGGTTCGGTTTTAGAGGGAAATTCTTGTCAAGGCGATTCTACACCATAGTGCCTAATGGAACTTTGATACTTTTCAAAGAAATGCAGATGTTATCAACTTGATTCCGCACGGCAAAACTTAAATACCCATGATCATTTCTTTAACCTCGATAAAGTTGAAGGGCCCTTTCTCGTTTTTCCTCTTCTCGCTGCGGGCCATGCGTGTTGGGCAGCAGTTGCAAACCACCCCCTGCAAAGCGTTTCGGAAAAGGGGAATCTGGACCACGCATTACACCATGACGCTGTGGAACAGCGAACAGGAAATGGCGGACTTTGTACGCAGCCCGGCGCACAGGGAGGCCATGAAGGGCAGCGCGAGTTTAGCGATGGAGATAAGGCTGCATACCTACGAGGGCACCTGGCTACCCGACTGGCCTGAAGCCATCGGCTTGCTGGAGCAGGGCAAGGTGCTGCGGTATGGGTAGGAGTTAGGTTGCGAACAAGTCAACATTGGCAGTTGGTATGTTGCTCGTAAAAGCCTTTCCCTACATATCCTTAACCTCAGTTAAACGGCAGCACGGGATCAAGTCAAAAGCTGCGACGCTCTCGCACCTTTACAAGATAGGAACTATTCAACGCGTGAAATTGTAGTTCAACAGAGTGACTATAAAAATTAAAATTTGCTCCTATTGATCACCCATTCTGATTTTGAACCGTTTCCAAAATTGAAACAGTTGGCGACGGAGTTGCATTAAGATATAATAAATCTTTATTTATTTATAATAATGGAGTCTACGGGGTAAAATTCTTTTCCAAATCTTTGAATATGTGCCAGGATATCTGGGTTGCTGATGTGATTTAATATAGATAGATCAATTCTGTATGGCAGGAGAAGATCATCTATGTCGTTCTCTATCTTTTGAAGAATGGTAAGGTTTAGATCGTCACCTTCTAAGGTTAAGTCAATATCAGATCCAGTTCTGTAATTCCCTTTAGCGCGCGATCCATAAAGAATAGCTTTTTTTACTTCGGGATATTTCTGAAATACACCTTGTATGAATTGGATAATATTTGGAGCAAGACCGTACATCTTCAGCACATTTGCCCTTATTTAACTTGTAGTCCATCCATTTTTTCCTTGAAGGAAAAGAACTCCTTATAGTATTGATTCATAATTTTTAAAAATATTTCATCCGCTGTTGCTTCATTGTATGTGTGCGAAGTTTTGTTGCGGCTTTTAATCATGTCCATCCACACTTCGCCATTTAGAATTAATCCGGCCTCAAAGGCTTCTCTCGTAGCGTCTTTTGAGCCAAAAATATTGGGGTTTCCTGCGTGTTCAAAAAAATCTTTCAGCACATTCCACGCTAACTCATGTGTGTATTCAAAGCGCTGAATGAGACCTTCTTTGATGATATCATCCAGAAACTCATCATCGTGAATAGTACCATCTGCTCTTATGGTGTATTCCTCTGTGATTTTCAAAATGGCTTTTTCAAACTTTAGAAATGCTTTCTTGTAATTATTGAATCGTTGTACCCAGCGAACCTCTTGATTAGTCATGATAATTATGTATACTAAAAATATAATATTTCTTGCAAGTGCTCTTCTGGTTGACCTCCATGCAGGCCGGTAAATTCATGGATGCGAAAGAAGCTGTAGGTTAAAGGTACGCTCATTGGGGTCCTGCTTGCAACCGATGGCAACTTTTGAGCCGAATGTTGAAAACGCAAGGAGATTATGTTGCCAGTTCCACCCCAAGGTTTCCCTGCAACCTGGTGCTCAGTATTCCTTTTGAGGCCAGCATCTCTGTACCCGACTTGCCTAAAGCCATCCGTCTGTCGGCACAGAGCAGGATGCTGCGGTAAGGGTAGCGGGCTATTTCAGCCCGCGTGCTCATAGGCCGTTTTGAGCCATTGCCATACTTCTGCATCAATATCCTGGAGGCTCACGACATTGATTTTGTGCGAGCACATGGCATGAGGTTTATCCGCCTCCAGGTTTCCGCTGGGTTCCTGACCTTTAAAATTGATGCCGATTTCAAAACGCGTTTTTGTTGCGGGGTTTAGGGTGGCAAACTGTTTTTTGCGGCGAAGGCTAACGTATGAATTCTTTGGGGCTACTTCCACATCGTCTGCTCTGGCAAACTCCTTGTGTTCTTGAGCAGGATTGCAATCACGGTCTCTTTGGCCTTGTCCATGGCAGTAGTTTTTAGTTAAGGTGGAATTAGTGCTCCAGTATTCTGGGGAACTCCTTGGCTTCAGCAACCCACTTTTCAACTTCTTTCAGCGATGGCGTTTTGCGCGAAAGGCCCTTCGCTGCGTTGAATTCCCCAATTTTAATCACCAGGTTGTCGGGTTTGATAGCCATCCCTATAATCCGCAACGGCTGATCTCGCTGGCATTACCATTCCAAACGGATAATAATCCGTCATGCTCACCACATCCGGATCGTAGTAGTCCATCTTGCTGGTCGTGCCGTCCTCCCGGGCAATCTTCTGGTCGCTGATGACCGAAAGCACATTGCCCAGGTGGTTGGACAGCTCGTAGTACTTTTCTCCTAAGGTGTGCACATACTCATTTGTCGCACCCAAAGATTCTGCCTCACCGTCTGAATACGTGATGAGGGCTAGCCCGGAGGAAGTGGGCGCTTCGCCCGAGGCTACCAAGATGCCGCGATTCTGCAGGCCAAGACGGCTGCTGCCGTAGAGGTGCTGTTCGGCCAGGTCGAGGGCGACGTTCTCCGTATTTGTGGCGGCAATACTCGTGTAGCTGATCCGGTAGGTGGCCATGACGTTGCCTTGAGCATCTCGAATATACATCGATTCTTGCCTGGTAAGGAGCGAGCCGCCTTCTTCGTTGAAAATCTTGTGGATGCGGTTGCCCAGCGCATCGTAGCGGAAGTGCAGGTCGTATAGGCCGGAGCTGGTCGCTCTTTCGATGGATTCTACTTTTCCGGAAGGCGTCCAGGTAATGGCGGAAATTTCTTCTGTGTCGTCGCTGATCAATTGCCCAATGGCGTCGTAGGCCAACTGCCTATGCAATCCTGCAAGGTCAGGATCTGTTCCGTTGCCGCCATCACGACCCCCACCATCACGACCCCCACCATAAGGTCACGCTAAACGATCTGGCTTTGCAGCCACACTAACCTTCCCACTTTTTTATCCACAACCTCATTCAAATTCAACGCAAGTTTTCACAACGCGAGCCAGCAAGACGAAACTTGCCCCATGCTCGTTCACCTGCAAAGTGCCGCCCTCAATGGCGTTGACGCCTACCTCATCCGCATTGAAGTGGACGTGGGCAAGGGCGGTCAATACTATATGGTCGGGTTGCCCGACAACGCGGTTCGCGAAAGCTGGAAGCGCATGGAAACTGCTATCCGCGCGCTGGGGCTGACCATGCCCAGGCAGCGCATCATCATCAACCTGGCTCCTGCTGACAAACGCAAGCAGGGCTCGGGTTTTGACTTGCCCATGGCGGTGGGTATTCTGGCCGCTTCGGGACAAGTGCCGGAGGCGGCGGTTCAGGGCATTCTTTTTCTGGGCGAATTGGCCCTGGACGGTTCCCTGCGGCCCGTTCCCGGTTGTCTATCCGCAGCGCTCCTGGCCCGCGAAATCGGGTGCAGCGGCCTTGTGGTGCCCCTGGCTAATGCCCGGGAGGCCTCTCTGGCACGCGGCCTGGCGGTTTATGGAGCGGCCAACCTGAGCGATGTGGTAGCGCACCTGCGCGGAGAACGGAGCCTGGAGCCGGCGTCGGAACCAGTGTTTCTGGATGAAGCAATTGGGGTTGAGCCAGATCAGGGTGGTGGCGCTGGCGCGGGTGCCAACCATTCCTCCTTGCCTGACTTTTCTGAAGTCCGCGGGCAGGTAGTGGCCAAACGCGCGCTGGAAATTGCCGCAGCAGGTGGGCACAACTGCCTGCTGGTAGGCCCGCCAGGAGCCGGCAAAACGATGCTCGCTCGCCGGTTGCCGGGAATCCTTCCCCCGCCAACGCTGGAAGAGGCCCTGGAAACCACGCGCATTTACTCAGTGGCCGGATTGTTGCCCCCCGGCGGCGGGCTTTTGGCTACGCGGCCCTTTCGCGCGCCGCACCACACGTGCAGCGACGTGGCCCTTGTGGGTGGCGGCAGTCCCCCCTCCCCCGGCGAAGCCACACTGGCCCACCGCGGGGTCCTTTACCTGGACGAAATGCCTGAATTCCGTCGCTCCGTGCTCGAAGTCCTGCGCCAGCCCGTGGAGGAAGGCCGCATTGCCATTGCCCGGGCCCGCTACGCCGTGGAATACCCGGCGGCGTTCATGCTGATTGGTTCCATGAACCCCTGCCCCTGCGGCTATGCCACCCATCCCGACAAAACCTGCATCTGTCCTCCCGCAGCCATTCAGCGCTACCGGGGCCGGATCTCCGGGCCACTCATGGATCGCTTTGACTTGCACGTGGACGTGCATCCGGTTCCGGTTTCCGAGCTCTCGCAAGAAAGTGCCGGGGCGCACTCGGAGTGCAGCCGGGCCATTCGCCAGCGGGTCTTGGCCGCCCGCGTGCTGCAAAAAGAGCGCTTCGCCAACCATCCCGGCATCCACCACAACGCCCGCATGCCCCTGTCGCTTTTGCGTCGGGTGTGCCGCCTGGATGCACCGGGCAGCGCTTTATTGCAGGCCGCCATGAAACGCCTGCAGCTCAGCGCTCGCGGCTACGAACGCATCCTCAAAGTATCCCGGACCATCGCCGATCTGGACAGCAGTTCAACTATCCGCGCAGAGCACTTGGCCGAAGCGGTTCAGTACCGAAGTTTGGATCGGGGGTGAGGGGGATCACGGCACATCCAACACCGTCACGCCACGCAACTGAGGCCATCCATGCAGGTTTTCACCAGGATGATTCAGCACAAGGTGAGTTCGACCGGGCTCCAACGCATTCCAGGCACTGTCCTGGGGCACCCGGGCATAAGCCGTGGCACCGGTGTGGAACATCAACTCAATCGGCTGCCGTGCGTTGAATACCACAGGCCGCACTCCGGGGGAATGGGCCAGGTGCTCCGAGACAAGGTCTATTTCGACCATCCAGGCTGGTGGCTGACCATACGTTTTCTTGAACAACCGCACTTCATGATCCAGGTCCAGCAAAGCCCAGCACACGACCACCAACGTTAGCGTTCGGCGAACCCAGGCTGCACGGATGCGCAGCAGTATTCCCCTGCCCCGCCAGAGATCGTCCAGCAACACGGCGATGGCAAGCCAACAGACTGGCGCAACCGGCAAGATGTAAAGCCTCATTTTGGTGGCAGCAATCGTAAAAACCAGCAGCGGCAACAACCACCAAGCTGTTAAACCCGCGCGGATCCAAAGAGGGGATGATGCATCGTCGGAATGCCCACCATGCAAGGCAACGCGTGCCGCGGAAGCCCGTCCAGAGGAAACCTTATCCCAAGACCGAACCATCAACCAAATCAATGCCGGAAAACACAGCCAACCGAACATTTGGCCCATGCGGCTAATGTGATAATGCCATTCATGACGATGCCCCTCCAGTGGCTCTATTAAATGGCGCAGGTTGTACGACGATTCCCAAGCAGCCTCTAGGGGAAATCGCTGCTGGGTGTACTGCTGCCAAACCCAGGCTGCGGCGAGTACTGCGACGCTGGTAACAACGAGTTGCAGTGCGGGAAGACGAACGCCCTTCGCCCGATGAAAAAGTACGGCGGTAGCAGCAACCGGTAAGAGAAACAACGCCGTGAACCACTTGGCGTAAACGGCCAGGATCAAGGTCAGGGCAAATAGGCCGGCGCTGCGCCAAGTGCTGTTACGTGCAAAAGCAAGGCCTGCCCAGCCTGCCAACGTAATAAAAAATATGAACGCCATGTCCACGTGATCGGTGGCGATGCGACCAGCGGGCAACTCCACCATAACTCCTGATATGGAAACGAGAAACGCTGCCCACAATCCGACGTGCGTCGACACCAACCAACGTCCAAAACCGAACATCACTGCGATGAGTCCAGTGGACAACAACAGCGAGGGCAACCGGAGGGCAAACAGATTGGCCCCAAACAGCTGCATAGATTTTGCTATGGTCCAGAGCGCGAGCGGCGGCTTGTGCAGCCAGTATCGGTTGGCGGTCCAGTCGCGGTAGTCGTAAGGCATTGCCGGATCCGCGTAAAGCATCGGCACCATTGGCTGCTCAACCATGTTGCGGGCTACCAATGCGTGATACCGCTCATCCCAGGGCTGCAGGTAAGGCTCAGCCGCCACCGTATGCAACCGCAGGCAAAAACCCAGCCCGATCAGAGCCAGCAATGCCGGTAGCGTCCGTCCGCGAAACGCCAACACGCCAGCGACCAGCAGCAGCAGCGCGGCCAGGCTCAGGAGCAGCATCCCGGTTGCCGGATTGGTTAAAAGGTGATGCATGTGTCGATCCGAAAATAGGAGCAAAAAAAACAAAAGCCGGTTCCTGGATGGAACCGGCTTTCGAAAATACATGCTTAGTATACGAGAAAAATCTCTTCGCTACTCGATTGCAGCCCGCGGCTTGCTTAGAGCTTAGCGGTTCAACGCCACCCGACCGCTGAAGATTCGCGTGGCTGATTCGGCGCGGACCAGGTAAAGCCCTGCGGGAGCATCGCTCAAATCAAGCGATATCGCAGTGCCGTTGGCGGCGCGAACACTGTTGTGCACCATGCGGCCGCTTAGGTCCATGACCGTGATGGTCACGTCGCCGCGCAATCCAACTGGCAGCGAAAGTGTCACTGCGCCGGTAGTCGGGTTGGGCCACAGGTTAAGCCCTTCGATGGAAACGCCGTTGATGCCAATAGGCTCAGCCAGTTTGCAATCTTCGGGAACCGTAGCAAAGTTTACGCCGCCATTGTCTTTAAAGCGCTGCAGGAATTCCTGGTAGTAAAGATTGGCAATGGTATCGTCGTGAATCACCAGAAAGTTTTCGTCGCTGCGCGAGGTGCCGTTGGTGGTCCAATTGCCCGAGCCGGTAATCACCATCGGATCTTTGGCAGGGCACTGAGCGTCCACCAAGGCATACTTATGGTGGAAGAGGTTCGGTTGGTTCTCGAAAATGAGGTTCGGACCCAAGGCCGAACGCAGCACCGTCCATTGTACGGCGGTGGTGTCAATGTCTTCGATGATGGCAGCACCGTACGCCCCCCCTGCAACTGCATCTTCCACTGCATAGCTCAGGTTAAAGCGCGTCCAGTTGAAGATGGCCATGTGCACATCGTTATCCGTCGTTTCCAGCTCTTGGATGATGCGGTTTTCGGCACCGTCTGAGCCGCTGAAGAACAATTCCACTTCTTTTCCATCAATGATAAACCGCGTGGGCGTGTTGGCCTGCTTCTCCGGACCCCACTTGCCGCCAAACATTTCTTCAAACTCCAGGCGGTATGCGCGGGCCAGGCTTTGGTCCTGAACCACGATGATGTTGTTGGGGTCAACCAACAATTGGTTGTCCGTCCAGTTGGTGGAACCGGCCAGCACCATGGGCTTGCTCGGGTCGGTATGGTTGGCATCCACCACAATGAATTTGTTGTGCATCAACCCGTAGAAACCACCGGATGGCGCCGTGCCCGTAGGCGACGTTTTCTTATTCGTAAATCCGATGTCAATGATGGAATAGGCGCTGCTGTTTACGCCGTTGTCGGCCACAAGCCGCACTACGACGCCCCGGTCATACGCAGCATTGATGGCGTCCACCACGCCGTTGTCGTTGTCCAGGTTGTAAATGGCAATGTCCAGCGTTTGCTCGGCAGCGTCAATAACGGCAATGATGGAGTCGTCAAAGGTCTGGTTGAGGAAAGTGGCGTTAACGCCCGCAGCAACAGAATTGTCCACGGGGTTGTTGAACCACACGCGGATGTCACCCGAGCTGTTGGACACCGTGGCCATGGTTACGACGTTGCTAAAAGACGTGTCGTTGGTGGTGCTCACGCTGGCGGCTTGCACAAAATACAGGGTGCCCGGGGTCAGGCCCGTCAGGCCTTGGCTGTGCGTAGTGGTCAACGTCGCATTGCTCGCGACAAGGCCCAGACCCGGTGTGGCTCCGTAATAAAGGATGGTGTTGCCGTCTGTCAAGGTCTCAAAGGTGACCGTGAAACTGGTCTTGGCCAGGTTGCTTTGGAAAGGTCCGGCACTGATGATCGGCGGGTTTCCCGGGGGAACGAGGTCCGTCAGAAAACGCGGCAGCAGCTGGTACCCCATAGTTGGCGACGATGAGCTAAACTGCGACATGATGCCAATGATGTCCACCGGGTCGGTGGGAATGGCTGAGCCCGCGATATCTGTGGTGCCGTTAACACGCACCAGCCCGGTACCGGCTGCATCGGTAATGTTGTAGTTGGCCGAACTGGCGCTAAACGCACCCGAACTCGTAAACGTGGCCAAAGGAATTCGAACTAAACGGCTTTCATACGCTTCCGCGAAGCCGCTCACTGTAGTCAGCGTGATTGGCGCGGGCAGCGGGTTGCCACTGTTCAAAATGGTCAACGACGTCGTCGGGCTAATCTCCAACAGATTGTTGAACGACAAGAGCGGTCCGCTGACCAGGATGGAGTCGCCGATGGCAATGCCGCTCGCCGCGCTAAAATCGTACACGCCAATGCCGGCCGTGTTGTCCTGGATGTAGCGGATCACACCCAATTCTTCGTCGTTGGTCACGATGCCTTTCACGGTCACGTTGGTACCGATCGGCAACACGCGGGCGGCCGCAATCGTGATGGGAGTCTGTGCCGAAACCGCGCTCGCAACAGCGAACAGGGCAACGAGCAGGAGTACATTAAAACGCATGGCTTCAGGAGGTTTGGGTTCACCCGCAATTCCGGGTGAATGGGCAAAAATAAAGGTTCACACGGGCACTTTATGGAAAAGTGCTGGTTTTGCATCATTGTTTAGTGGACCATTCAGCTGCTGCTGCCAGCAAAGCATGAGTAAAGCAACGTTGCCTTCTACCCTGAAATGGTCCCCTTTCATTTAGTTCGAAGGGCTACTGTTTCACCACCCGGCTGGTCCGTACCTCATCGGCCCCTTGTACACGAAGCAGGTAGCTGCCCTGCGGAAACGCGCTGATGTCAAGCCCAAAGCTTTGTACACCAGCCTCTAAATCAAGCGTTTGGCGCAACACTTCTACGCCGGTGAGGTTCATCACACTCACTGTGTACACGCCATTACGCGATACATTGCCTGACCATTGCAGCAAGCCGCTGGTTGGGTTTGGCCAGACGGCAGCGGTGCTGCTGGCGGTCTGCCCCCGCTGCACCGCAACAATCGGTGTCAACGATTCCGAGCCATCTAAGTCTGCCTGGCGCAGGCGGTAGTAAGAGATGCCAATCAGTGGCTGATCATCCAACGCTTGGTATTGGCGAAGACCTAAGCTGTTTCCAGCGGCCTGAACTTTCAAAAGTTTCTGAAAGTTCAATCCGTCCGCGCTGCGCTCCACCGTAAAGTAGTCGCTGTTGATTTCAGTGGCGGTTGTCCAGGATACTTGCACCTGTGCGCCGGCATTTTGCGCATCAAACGAAACCCATTCCACCGGAAGCGGCGTTAAACCGCCTCCTGGGGCAAAGTCTGAAAAACCGGTGTAGCCCAACCCAGGAATATTGAACCATGCCCCTACGCTGCACACATCGCCGAGCAGCGCGTTATCGGTCCAACCGCTGTAACAAGGAAGGGCGAGGCTGGTGCAACCGCCGCTACCGCCAGGAGCTTTCAACGACCGGTATTCGCTTGTTGCTGAGGGGTAGACAATTGCATTGTCTGCGTTGTGGTGCAGGTAAATGTCGTATTCAACAGCAGGGCCGCTAAAGCTCCACCACCCTTCGCCCGCCATTTGGCTGTAGGAGACCGAGTTAACGATGCCAGACGCAGAACAGGTCCCATCGGGCAAAATTTCATCTACCGCAATGCCCCCAATGGCCCCGGAAAGAAATTGTGCGCTCACTTTGCCAGTTGCACCGCCGGTTTTAACCAGCGTCACCGGGTTGTACGCTTCAACTGCATCGCCAACCGGGAACACATACGTTCCATTGGCGCTGACCTCGCGCGCCAGTATGCCATTGACATAGCGGTCGTTGTCGTAAACGCCGTCTACGGTATTCACCGCTTCATAACCCACAATAGCTGCCGTTGGATCGGGGTTGAGCAAGTACAACTCATTGCTGCCGGTAAGCACCGTGCCCCCGCACAGGAATTCAAGCGAGCCATAGGGGCCGGAAGGGCTGAAGCGGGCTCCAATTTGGACGTCATCGGCCAGGATAAGGCTATCCTGGTAGAGCTTGTCAATCGACACGTCGTGGAAGGTTTCTTCTGAGCCCGACGTAGTAATAGTTTGTGCGGCTGAACCGATAAAGGTTACAAGTCCTTCGCCTTCGTCAAATGCTGCCGTTCCGCTGTTGTTGGTCCAGTTGCCAACCAAACGCAAAGTACCATCGGGTGTGTTGGCCACACCATCGTTCATGTCCAACGAGCCACTGTTGATGACCAAGTTCCGGTTCACGTCCAACCGATTGTCACGGTTGCCTTCCAGCCGCAGCGTGCCTCCGCTCAACGTGAGCCCGGCAGCGTAGGCGATGCCATTGAAATCGCTAGCAAAAGCCGCTGCAGACGAAATGACCGCAACGTTAGGCGTACCGGAGGGAATGGTCACGTTCACGTTAGCCGTCGGCACAATGTTCTGATTCCAGTTTTGACAGTTAAACCAGTTGTTGTTTACATCACCCTCCCAGGTGGCATTCACCGCTGAGTTGTTGATGGTGATGGTTGCCGGAATAACATTGTTATCATTATAAGCTTCACATTCAGCATATGCGGTCCAATTGCTTGTGTTCTGCAAGCGAGCGATCCATTCCGGCTGGCTGGCCGTGGTCAGCAACCCCGTGTAAGCAAAGTAATCAGAGGTGGATCCGGAAGGCTCCTGGCTGATGCAGGTTACAGAAGGATGCAAGTTGGATTGCTGCGTTGTGCCATTAGCAACCCAAGTGGTCCGACTGTTGAAGCCATAAATAATTCTCCCGCTGTAGCTGGCATTCTGCGTGCCCGCTGGATCGGACCACGTTCCTCCTTGCATGACAAAGAATTGGTCCCCGTTTTCATTCAAGTTGAAAGAATTCGCTGCACCTAAATCGACAAATGTCCAATTGTTATCGGCAACCCCGCCCACAGATACTCCGCTATAATCAGATGTACCCGAGATGCAACTGATGGTAAAAACGGCTCCGGCGGGGATGGTTGATGCTGTCCTGGTTAATCGAATCGCTCCTTCTGTATCGCCGAACAATCCGGCATTAGAACGCTCCCAACCATTATCGGTCAGGTCAAATGAAGCCCCTGCCGGGATGTCTCTAAAGGCCACAAAACTAATGAGATCTTCTGTCTCTGTTCCACAGGGTAAAGAGTTGTCATAGTTGTTTGCATTGACCCCGATGACCATTAGATCGCCAGGAGACAAGACAAAATCAGTAGAAGAAGGGTTGGCTAAGGTGCCATTGCTCCACGCAGTTCCGAATCGCGTGAATGCCTTGAAGTAATAGGTCGTAGCATCGGAAAGTCCCGTTATGGTAACCGAGCTTCCGCTTCCCTTGTACACAACTTCGCCACAATCGAAAAGGGTACCATTCCCACAAGTACCTGCCAGGTAGGAACTACCATCTCCACTCGGAGTAGTGGTAAAGGAAGAAGAGGTGCACATAACAATCAGGACTTCGTCCAAGCAAACCGGATTGATCCAATTCAAGTTCACCGAACCAGTTCCAACGGTTGAAGTGAATCCGGTAACATTGGCAGGAGCCTGCTCAATCACAATATCGGTACCATTGTTCAGGCCGTTCGATGTGGGAAGGTTGGAAACCACCCTGATTCTATAGTCGCCTCCCGTTGGGGTTCCCGCCGGAAGTGTTGCGGTAATGCTCCCGCTTACATCTGTTCCAGAAAGCGATAAAGTTCCAATACTTGTTGGCGAGGCAAAACTTCCAGAGGCGTTAGATAGCTGAGCCGTGAAAACATTGGCGCCGAGATATGTACCGCTGGCTTCGAATCCAACCGAAATAGCCTCACCACTAACTCCATCCATGCAGAACGGTGAGCCTGTAACAGGATCAGTGGTAATCGGTGGATTGCTTGCAACTCGAAAATTATCAATCATGATTCGCTCCGTCGTTCCTGTAGCGCGAAGACGAATGACGAACTGGTTTGCTGCAAGGTTGGCCGGACTGGGAACTACATAGGTGAAGGTTGTCCAGTCAGAACTGCCGCCTAAAGAAGTATTGTCGATGGTTATACCGGTGCTGTTCCACCCAGTTCCTCCGTTGGTGCTGTACTCCAAAACATAGGCGGGCGAAGGGGAGTTGTTCCATCTGCGGATATCAAATCCAAATTCACTGATGGTTCCGGCAACGTTGTAGGTGGCAGTCAACGCAGCTGTGGAAACATCTTGCATCCTCCAAGCATAGGTACC
>CAYSDI010000041.1:27189-29357 GCA_964429745.1 uncultured Chitinophagales bacterium
AGGTGGCAGTCAACGCAGCTGTGGAAACATCTTGCATCCTCCAAGCATAGGTACCAAGCGCGCTAGCGACTCCATCTTGCAGGATAGTGCCATCGCGCAGTGCAGCTCCTCCAGTAAACGTCCAATTATCTGAAATATATGTGTGATTCAACGCGTAGCCAGTCAACACTGCGCTTCCAGCCGTCCAATTCCCAGCCACGTCAAAACTTACGATGGTGAAATCTTCGGGTGAGCAGGACACTGTTGTGCTGGCCAACCAGGCGCTTCCCCGGCGACTGAACACTTTAAAAGTGTATGTCAGACCATTGGTAAGATTTGTTATGGTTCCGGAGCTCGTTGCGGTGCCTTTGTAAGCAACGAAGCCGCCATCAAAAGCTGTTCCGGAACCGAACGTTGCATTGGCCGTGTAGGCACCGCCGCCTCCGGTAGGCAATAAACTACTGAAGGTGGTTTCGCTAACAACCACCATCATTTCGTCAAAACACACGGGATTCGTCCAGCTAAGCGATGCATCGGAGTTGCCACAGGACGGATCAGGCACGGTAGGGGCGGCGAAACTCTGAACAGTAAGATTAACTGTGTTTTGAGCGCCGTTTGCTGCAGGATTATTACCAACAACCCGGATGCGGTAACCCGCACCGGCAGTAATCGTTCCGGGAATTGTTGCGGATATGCTTCCAGCAGTAGTGCCCGTCAGTGTACCAATGTTGGTGGGGGCAGCAAACGATCCTGAAGCATCGGATAGCTGGGCCGTGAAGACGTTGCCGGCAGTAAAATCAGGACCAGTCAGGGTAAAGGGCACAGTGACCGCGGCCGTTGAGCCACTTCCTACACAAAAGGGTGAACCAGAAATAGCCGATGTAGTTAAGCCAATCGTGAATTGGCTCAAAGGGTTGTTGGTTGATGTGCTTGTGAGGTAAACACGGTCCGGGCTGCAATATTCAAAAACCCTAAACCAATAGCGTTGGCCACTGGTTAAACCTGTAATGGAAATAGACCCGCTGCCGCTGCCATTGAAGACTACCTGTTGTCCTGATCCGCTATAGACCGTGTTAGCCGTTGGGTTGGAGCCGTCGGTTGGCGCTGTAAAGGTGTTGACCGTATTCATGATCACCACTCGGCCAGCACCATCGCCGTTGGTCCAGTTAACGTTCATGCTCACTGTGCCAACAGAAGAGAATGTCACGTTGGTCGCCTGCGTACCAGGCGCAGAACAGGGCAATCCTGTGCCTTGGATGGAGAAGTTGTAGGGATTCTCATCCGAATCGTTGTTAGCGATGCTCAACGCAGCATTACGGATTCCTGCTGCGTTGGGATCAAACGTGATGTTGAATGTTGTGCTGGAACTAGCCGATATCGGCGTGGATGGATTAACGGTCAACGTAAAATCAGCCGCATGGGTACCTCCTATGACCACATAAGGGCTGACGTCTGTCAGGGACAGATCGCTGGTGCCAAGATTCTGGATCGTAAAGGTCCGGGTTATCGTTCCTGATGCCACCGCTACTGACCCAAAATCGGTATGGTCTGCGGTTGTTGGCGTTGCATCGCCATCTGCGATCGTTACGCTATTGCCTTGGACGTTGGCTTCAGGGGCGGGTGAAGTAGTACTAACCACACCATTAACGATGATATCATTGCCTGTGCCTTCAGGTCCTCCTGACCCTGTTGTCGCTTCAGCGTAACCATAAATTCTATATGTGACTGCAGAACTGCTGTTGGCCTGGGCAAAAGTAAATGTTATCGTTTGGCTGCTTGTATTATCTGTTATGCTCTTGGCGGCATCTAGATTCGCAGCATAACTGTCCAATGAATTTCTTAAAGCAATTTCAGTATTTCCTGTTGCTGATCTTTGCCAAATAACTATAATTGAACTCACGCTAAACTGATAACCTGCATTTGGAGTAATAGTGAACTCCATATAATCATTACCGCTTACAGCGTTGGCAATCGATGTAAGCGCCCATGAAGTTGCATTAAAACGATCTGCATTTGCCGGTGCGGACAGACCCGCACCCCTTGTAATGGTTGAGGAAGTTAAATTAACATTGTTAAAATTAGATAAAGCATTAGCCTCACTTCCTGCAAGTCCATTGAAGTCAAAAGTCAAAATCTGCCCCCACCCCCCCTTGCTCGCTCCGAGCAAAAGCAGCAGCATAAGCAAAGCA
>CAYSDI010000042.1:0-21475 GCA_964429745.1 uncultured Chitinophagales bacterium
AGCGGGGGCAGCGCCAGCGGGGGCATCAGGAGCCGGGGTTGCTTTCGCCTCGGGTGCCTGCGCGGTGGTGCCTCCGGCCGCTGCGTCGGCCCCAGGAGCCGGAATTGCAGGGGCAGAAGCCGCTTCGGGAGCAGGGGCACTTTCGCCCGAACCCTTGGCTTTGTCTTCAGCCAAAATAGCGCTGATGTCTTCTCCGGACTTACCTAGAATGGCGATGATAGCGTTCACCGGAACGGCAGCGCCTTTGTCCACGCCCAGGTGCAGCAGGGTACCTTCCTGGAAACTCTCCAGATCCATGGTGGCTTTGTCGGTTTCAACTTCGGCCAGAATATCACCGGACTTGACGGCATCGCCGACTTTCTTGTGCCATTCTATGAGCACTCCCTCCGTCATGGTGTCTGACATCCGGGGCATGCGAATAATTTCCGCCATAACGCAGCGCTTATTTTCGGGTCTTTGGGTTTAGGCTCGTTGTTCCCGCTTCGCTTTGGGAGGTCCAAATGCGTTTAAAGCAGGGTTCAAACCGGGCTGCAAATTAGGCAATACGGGGCAGTCTGCCACACTCCTTAATGCTCCAAGACTGTACTTTCGCCGTCTCAAACGGCTTGACCAGCCGGAATCAGTACCCAAATGCCTCTTCCAGCGAAAGTTCGCGGAATTCGCCCAAGCCCCGGAGCAAGTCCATGTTGACCTTGCTTCGGTCGGCCATGACCAGGTAGATGTGCTGTTTTCCAGCGATCTCTTTCTGGAAGAAGCTTCGCAACGTGGCCATATCAGCTGCGGAAACAGAGGCGTAAATGTCCTCGCGCACGTCTGATTTGAGGCCTTTGCGCAAATTGGCGTCCCGGTTCCAGTACATGGCCGCTTTAGTAATTCGATCGGTCTCAATCTGTTTGAGCACCGATTCCCTGGAAGCTTCAAATTGGGGTCCGGCTTCCGGCATGCTTTGCAACAGTGCGTACATGGCCGAAACCGCCTCTGGAAGTTTGTCGGCCTGCGTACCGACGAAAGCGCGTAGGTAATGCGCCTCATCTGGCTTTTGCGGGGTACTGTACGAGGCAAATGCGGAGTAAGCCAAGGCTTTTGTTTCGCGAATTTCCTGAAAGACAATGGAGCTCAAGCCGCTTCCGAAGTAGTTGTTGAACAACTCGGCCATGGGCAACAGGGCTTTGTCAAATTTATGGCCCTTTGCCATCATAACTATTTGTGCCTGCACCATGTCGTAATGCACAAAAAAGACCAGGTTGCGGTCCGTGGGCTGTTCCACGTAGGCCAACGGTTCAGGGATAGGCTTGCGCTTGGAAGGCGCGCTGTGGTAGCGGTCTAACAACCCGATGACCTGATCCGCTTTTCTTGGACCATAGTAAAATATACGGTGCTCATACTGCATCATCTGCTGCACCTTTTCGGCCAGCGCAGCGGGGTCGATGGCGCGCAATTCCGCCTCTGTCATGCGGTTGCGGAAGGGGTTGTTTTCGCCGTAGCGGGCGTAGTCGTACATGGCCTGCCAGAGAATGGTGTTCTTCTGGGTCTTGGCGTTAACGCGGGCTTTCAGGATGCCGTCTACCATGTCGCTCCACGCTTGCGGATCTGGCTTTACATGCGTCAACACGTATTCAAACAGCGATAAACCAGCTTCGAGGTTCTCATCCAAACCAGAAAGCGACACGTACACGCGGTCGCGACCGCTGCTCACGCTAAAGTCCAATCCAAGGCGAAAAAATGCCTGCGCCAATGCTGCGGCGTTGCTGGTATCGGTGCCCAAAAACGGCAGGTAATCCACGGCTAAGGGCAACAGCTCGTCGTGGTCGCGGCCCATGTCCAGGATGTACGAAAGCGTGAACAAATCATTGGTGCTGTTCTTAATGGAACTGAACGGCACTTTGTTTTTCAGTTGGCTATCGCTAATGGAGCGTTTGTAGTCTACAAAGACCGGGGTTTCGCGGTCTACCTTTTTGTTCAAAAAGCGCTGCAAAAAGGGCGAAACCTCATCGCGGTTGGCAACGATGGGCGTAATAACGGGCTTCTCCACCTTGTACACTTCGGGATCTTCTCCCTGACGCTTGTGAACCACAGCAAAATTGTTGCCGTAATGCTTATTGGCAAACTCCTGAACCTGATTCTTTCGAACGCGCTTCATAAAGTTGTACTGGTTCAGGTACTCTTCCCACGTCAATCCCAACGTAAAAGCCTCAACGTAGGCATTGGCGCGGGCGCTGCTGCTTTCAAAGCGCCGGGTGAGCGCCAGCATTTCGTTGTTGATGACAGCCTGCAGCATCCAATCCGGAAAGTCGCCGCGCTTGATCTTTTCAATTTCTGCCAAAATCAGGCTTTCTACTTCCTCCAGGCTTTGTCCTTCGCGCGGTTTCGCAGAAAAAATGTGCATGGAATGATCGTGGAGATCATACACCGAGCTGCTCGCTTCCAACACCTTTTGCTGCTGAATCAGGTTCAAGTCCATGAGTCCGGCCTTGCCATTTTGAAGAATGCCATCTACTAAACGGGCAACAGCCAAGTCGAACGGATTGGCACCCGGCAAGCGGTAGCCGATGAGCAAACTTTCCGATTCAAGCCCAAAAACTTCCGTGCGCTGTATCCCTTTTGGCGCATCGCCGCCGGGAACTTTCCAGGCAAAAACATCTTTGGCTACCCAGCTTCCAAAATGGCGGTCAATGAGCGCAATGGTTTCGTCCATGTCCAAATCTCCAACCATACAAATGGCCATGTTACCAGGCACGTAGTATTTATTGAAATATTGTTCAATGTTGACCATTGAAGGGTTCTTGAGGTGCTCCCCTTCGCCGATGGTCGTTTGTGTTCCATACGGGTGATCCGGGAACATGGACGCGGCCAGCGACTTAAATGCCTTGCGGCCATCGTTATCCTGCGCCCGGTTGAATTCTTCGTATACAGTTTCCAGTTCGGTATGAAAAAGGCGCAAAACCAGCGTCTTAAATCGCTCGCTTTCCACCATGCACCAGCGTTCCAGTTCGGTGGAAGGGATATCATTGGTGTACACGGTTTGCTCAAACGAGGTCCAGGCATTGGTGCCTTTTGCGCCCATCGCCGACAGCATTTTATCGTATTCGTTGGGGATGGCCAACTTGGCCGCTTCGCCCGAAATCCGATCAATTTCGCTGTAGATACGCGCCTTTTCCTCCGGATTATTCGTCTGCCGATGCTGTTCGTAAAGTTTGGAAATGGCCTGCAGCAAACCCCGCTCCTGCTTCCAGTCTTGCGTGCCGATGTTGTCGGTGCCTTTGAACAACATGTGCTCCAGGTAGTGCGCCAGACCGGTGGTCTCCGCCGGATCGTGTTTGGAACCTGCGCGCACCGCCACGTAGGTTTGCACGCGCGGTTCGTCATCATTCACAGACAGGTAAACCGTCAGCCCGTTGGCCAGCGTGTAGATGCGGGTGCCTGTTGGATCGTTGGGAACTTCAACGTAGGTGTAGCGCACCACTTCATCTTCCAAACCAGGAACGGGTTCCGGGGCGGAAATAGGTTTCACGGATACTTGCGCGGTAAGCGAGAGTTGGAAGAAAAACAATACGAACATAATAAAAGTTATGGTCGTGTCAGGGCGCGTCGAAAACGCGTTGGTCAATGCAAAGCGAAGGGCATTCTTCATGGGACGTAATGGCATCGTTGAGACAGGTGTCCTTGGCGCGTAGCTCAGAAATCCAGCTCCAGGCCGAGTTTCTCGCGCAGGTCGTTTAACAATGGGTTTTTCTCCAGCATCCGGGCCAAACGGTCCTGCGCTGAATAGGGAATGGACTGTGCGGTGGCCTCCAGGTCCGGAGCAATTTCTACGGAAATAGCACGGACTTGAAAACCCGCAGCATGGACTTTTTCCCGGTATGCGGGCATTTCCTCGCGGAGCAGCTCCTGCTGGATGTTGTTGTCCACGAGCACCAGCAGGCTGGCGTCGTCTTTTTTGTCCAGGCGCGCGGCTTCCATAAGCTTGGCCAGCGCCATGCGGTTGTTGCGGGCATGTGCGGAGGCCAGTTCCGTCCACGTCTGCCGCAGGCCGGACAGGTCTATGACTATCGGCGCTTCGGGGGCAAAAGGTGCAGCGGCAGCGGCGGCGGCAGCGGCGGGTGCTGCGATGGGGGCAACAGGAGCAGCGGCAGCGGCCAGTGCCGGAGCAGCAGCGGACGCTGCCGCAGCTACCGGAGCAGCCGCAGGAAGAGACGCGGCCTTTTCCCCCGGAATTATCGGGGCGCGGGGCTCGTCAGGCTGTTTTTTTTTTACCGGCGCATGGGCCGTTTCTGCGCTCAGATCCACCGCGCGGTGCAGGTACGTGAGCTTGACGAGCGCGGTTTCCACGTGCAGGCGCTTGTGGCGGCTGGCTTTGAAATGGATGTCAGCTTGATTCAGCAGGCTCAGCGCGCTGACCAAAAAGGAGCCCGACGCCCAACTGGCCTGGCTGATGTAGCGCTCGCGCAAGCCGTCGCTGAGGTCGAGCAGGTCGTGGGTTGCGGGGTCTTTGGCCACCAATAAATTGCGAAGGTGTTCCGCGAGGCCGCTGAGAAAAACGTCTCCTTCGAACCCGCGTTCCAACACGTCCTGAAAGGTGTGAAGCACTTTGGCCAGGTCTTCGGCCGCAAAGGCTTCAACCAGACCAAAGAAGACGTCATAGTCCAGAATGTTGAGGTTTTCCAGCACTTCCGGCAGGCGAACGCTGCCTCCGCTAAAGGCCAGAATACGGTCGAACATAGAGAGCGCGTCGCGCATGCCTCCGTCGGCTTTTTGGGCTATAACATGCAGGCCCTGGGGTTCGAAGGGGATTTTTTCCGTTTCGCAAATGCTCTGCAAATGCGCGGCTATATCCGCGACCTGAATGCGGTTAAAGTCAAAGATCTGGCAGCGGGAGAGAATGGTGGGAATGATCTTGTGCTTCTCCGTGGTGGCCAGAATAAAAATGGCGTAAGGCGGGGGCTCTTCCAGCGTTTTGAGAAAGGCGTTAAAGGCCGCCTGGCTGAGCATGTGCACCTCATCGATGATGTACACTTTGTAGCGGCCGGCCTGCGGTGGAAATCGCACCTGTTCGGTCAGGGAGCGAATGTCTTCGACCGAATTGTTGGAAGCGGCGTCTATTTCATAGACGTTAAACGAACTGGACTCGCGAAAGGACTTGCAGGGGCCGCAGGTACCGCAGGGCTCTACGCCGTCAACCGGGGTGAGGCAGTTGATGCTCTGGGCCAAAATGCGGGCACAGGTGGTCTTGCCCACCCCTCGGGGGCCGCAAAAGAGGAAGGAATGGGCCAACTGCTCCGAGCGGATGGCATTCCGGAGCGTGGTGGTGATGTGTTCCTGCCCTACGACGTCGCCAAAGCGCACTGGGCGGTACTTCCGGGCAGAAACGATGAAATCGCTCATGGGGCTATAAAGATAGGGAAAACCGGACCGGGGAGGGGGGGCCTTTGTGTACTGTTGCGGGTCTTTGGGGATAATTTTAGCACAATAAAGTACCTATTTTTGCTTCTCGGCTTAAAATTTTGGGGAGAATCCCGGATTTCCCTATCTTTGCCATCCCAATTTTGCCAGCCTTTATGAATAATTACGAACTCATCATGATCCTCAATCCGGTCATTTCGGAAGAGGAAGTCCGTGCTACAACGGGAAAATACCGGGACATGATGACGGCCGCAGGAGGCTCCATCGTGAACGAAGAAGCCTGGGGTATGCGCCAACTGGCCTACCCGATCCAAAAGAAAACCACGGGTATTTACCACCTGTTGGAGTTCACGGGTCCCGGCGAGATCGTGGATCAGATGGAAATCCAGTTCAAGCGCGATGACGTGATCATTCGCCAAATGATTACCCGTTTGGACAAATTCGCCGTGGAATACAACGAAAAGCGGCGCAAGGGTGAAATTGGAAAGAAAAAACAAGCGTTCGTGGCCGATATGACGGCTGCCGCTGCTGAAAACAAAGAAGCCTGATTCCCATGGCCGCGAACAACAAGAACATCCGCTTCCTGACCGCGCCGAAGATCGGCCGCCGAGACAAGAAATTCTGCCGCTTTAAGAAGTACGGCATCCGGTACATTGACTACAAAGACCCGGACTTTCTGATGCGTTTTCTCAATGAGCAGGGCAAATTGCTGCCCCGCCGCATTACGGGAAACTCCCTCAAATACCAGCGCAAAGTCGGTCAGGCCGTTAAACGCGCCCGCCAGATTGGTCTGCTGCCCTACGTCACCGACTTAATGAAGTAAGCCGCCTTCTCCGAAGCGCTGCGCTGCTCCACCAACCTGATCTCTACAGAATCCCGTCGTTATGCAAGTTATTCTGACCCAAGACGTTGACAACCTGGGCAATGCTCACCAAGAGGTTAAAGTTCGCGACGGTTTTGGCCGCAACTTCCTGATTCCCCAAGGTTTGGCAGTCGTTGCTAACCCCAGCAACCGCAAAATCGCTGCTGAAGGTGCCAAGCAATCTGTGCGCCGCCGCGAGAAACTGATGACCTCGCTGCAAAGCGTAGTCAAACAGTTCGAAGGCAAACTGATCAAAATCGGGGCAAAAACCGGCCAGTCTGACAAGATTTTCGGCAGCATCACCAATATCCAAATGGCTGAAGCCATTAAGCGCCAGTTGGGTATTGATCTGGATCGCAAGCAGATTACTGTTCCCGATGATATCCGCAGCCTCGGCATCTATGTGGCCAAGATTGCCCTTCACCGCGAAGTGGTCATTGATGTGAACTTTGAAGTAGAGGACGAAAAGTAAACCAGCCATCGCTCAAAACGCGTGATCCTGCGTTGCGCCCAACTTTTTCGTCAGGGCTGCTGATCCTGGGGATTGAAGGAGCGCTGTTACACTGTTCGCAGTGCTTCAATTGGATCTAGTCGGGAGGCTTTGATGGCGGGGTAAATGCCCGCGCCGAGCCCCACCACCACACAGATGCTCAGGCCGATGCCAATCCACATCCAGGGCATCGTGAACTTGGAGCCGATGCCCAGGGCCACCTGGTTGCCGATCAAAATGCCCAGCACCACGCCGATAAAGCCTCCGATCATGCAAATCAGGACGCTTTCGGTTAGAAACTGCATCATGATGGAGCTGCGGCGGGCGCCGATGGCCATATTAAGCCCGATTTCGCGGGTGCGCTCGTTCACAGAAACCAGCAGGATGTTCATGAGCCCTATGGCTGCACCCAAAATCGTGAACAGGCCGATGGCCGTTCCCCCGATGCCAATCTTTCCGAGCATATCCACCAGCATGGCGGCGATGCTGTCGCTGCGGGTGATTTCAAAATCATCTTTCTCTCTGGTGTTCAGCCCGCGTACCTGCCGAAACAGCCCGGTTGCCTCGCCGATAGCGGCATCGATCTCGGTGGGTTTGCCCACTTTAACGGCAATGGCGAACTGCGCCTGCTCGCGGATCATGTAGGCCCGCGCCGTCGTGAGCGGTACGAGCGCAATGTCATCAGAGGCCACGATGCTTACGCCTTTGGACTCCAAAACCCCGATGACGCGAAAGCGAAGTCCGTCAATGTTGACAAATTCGTTGATGGGATTGGAGTTTTCGCCGAAAAGTCGGGTGGCCACACCGCCGCCGAGCACGGTGACCATGGCATTTCGACTTAATTCCTGCGTGGAATACCAGCGCCCGCGGCCGATTTCATAGCCGGAAATATCCAGGTAGGCATCATCAACGCCGAAAACGGAAATGGTAGGGTTGGTTTTCTTGCCCTGGTACTTGACCGTAGCCGACGATTGCTTGGCCAGCACGGACACGGAAACCACGGAAGGGTAGCCGAATTTTTCCTGGAAAGCCATGGCTTGGCGGTAGGTAATGGGCGTCGGGGCACTGGACTCGCCCCCTTCGTTGCCTTCAGCGCCCGCGCCTCCCCAGCGGATGTTGAACGAATTGGAGCCCATGCTGGCAAAATCGCTGTTCAAAAACTGCCTGAGCCCGCTCAATGACGTCTGGATGCCCACGAGCGCACAAATGCCAATACCGATGATGAGCATGGTCAGCACCGTCCGCAATTGGTTGGTGCCGATTGACCGCAGCGACATGGAGAGATTATCCCGGAAGTTCATGAGCGTCAGGCATTTCCGAGGGAAGGGCGTGCGGTTCCCGAGCGGCTCCTTGTCATTTTTAGCGAAATTACGCTGTTTTTTGACGCGAATAATCGTTACCTTCGCCAGCGAAAACTAACCCGTTAAAGCTACCCCAAAGATGGCATTTGATCTCGACATGATCCGGGCTTTGTACAGCCGCATGCCCGGACACATTGACAAGGCTCGTCAGCTTCTCAACCGCCCGTTGACCCTGACGGAGAAAATCCTTTACAGCCATCTGTTTGACGGGCAGCCCACCGTGGAATGGAAGCGCGGAGACGACTACGTAGACTTTGCCCCGGACCGGGTGGCCATGCAGGATGCTACTGCTCAAATGGCGCTGCTTCAGTTTATGCAGGCGGGAAAGGCCAACGTGGCGGTTCCCTCCACCGTGCATTGCGACCACCTGATTCTGGCCGAGTCCGGTGCGGTGAAAGACCTGGCCACCGCCATAGACACCAACAAAGAAGTATTCGATTTTCTAGCCTCAGTAAGCAGCAAATACGGCATCGGTTTCTGGAAACCGGGGGCTGGCATCATCCACCAGGTGGTTCTGGAGAATTACGCTTTCCCCGGAGGCATGATGATTGGAACCGATTCGCACACGGTTAACGCAGGCGGTTTGGGCATGGTAGCCATTGGCGTCGGCGGGGCTGACGCTGTGGACGTTATGGCAGGCATGGCCTGGGAGCTGAAAATGCCCAGGTTGATTGGCGTTCGCCTGACGGGTAAAATGAACGGCTGGACCGCCGCTAAAGACGTCATCCTTAAAGTGGCCGGCATCCTGACGGTCAAGGGCGGCACCGGCGCTATCCTTGAATATTTTGGCGAAGGGGCCCAGAGCATTAGCTGCACCGGCAAAGGCACCATCTGCAACATGGGTGCCGAAATTGGGGCCACCACCTCGGTTTTTGGTTACGGCGATGCGATGAGCCGCTATTTGAAGGCCACCGACCGCGCGGATGTAGCGGCGCTGGCCGACGGCATTTCTGCTCACCTGAACGGCGACGATGCCGTGTACGCCGACGCTGAAAAATACTTTGACCAGGTCATCGAGATTGACCTGGCCACTTTGGAGCCTCACGTTAACGGTCCTTTTACGCCAGACCTGGCGTGGCCCATTAGCAAGTTGAAAGAAGCTGCGCTGATCAACAACTGGCCGCGCGAGATTGAAGTGGGGCTGATCGGGTCCTGCACCAACTCTTCTTACGAAGACCTGGACCGCGCCGCATCGGTGGCCCGCCAGGCGGTGGCCAAAAAGCTGACAGTTAAAAGTGAGTTTACCATTACCCCAGGCTCCGAGCAGGTGCGCTACACCGTGGCCCGCGACGGTCAATTAGAGGCCTTTGAAAGCATGGGCGGCGTGGTGTTGGCCAATGCTTGCGGGCCCTGCATCGGCCAGTGGGCGCGCCACAGCGACGATCCCAAGCGCAAAAACACGATCATTACCTCGTTCAACCGCAACTTCGCCAAGCGCAACGACGGCAACCCGAATACGCATGCGTTTGTTGCCTCGCCGGAGCTCGTGACCGCCATGGCTATCGCCGGGGACATCACCTTTAACCCGCTCACGGACACGCTGATCAACGAAGACGGCCTGGAGGTTAGACTGGACCCGCCCAGCGGACTGGAACTTCCCCCGAAAGGCTTTGCGTACGAGGACCGCGGCTTTCAGGAACCGGCCGGGGACGGCTCAGGCATTCAGGTAGTAGTTAATCCTGCCAGCGATCGGCTTCAATTGCTGGAGCCCTTCGCCCCCTGGGAGGGCAAGGACATCAAGGACCTGCGCCTGCTGATCAAGGCCAAAGGCAAGTGCACCACGGACCACATTTCCATGGCGGGTCCCTGGTTGAAATACCGCGGCCACCTGGATAACATTTCTAATAATCTGCTGATTGGCGCCGTCAATTCGTTTAACGAGCGGACTAACCACGTCAAGAATCAGGTTACGGGCGAATATGGCGAAGTGCCCGCCACGGCTCGCGTGTATAAGTCGCGCGGTATCGGCTCAATCATTGTCGGAGACGAAAATTATGGCGAAGGGTCTTCGCGGGAGCATGCGGCGATGGAGCCGCGGCACCTGGCCGTTCGCGCAGTGCTGGTGCGCTCGTTTGCCCGGATTCACGAGACCAACCTCAAAAAACAGGGCATGTTGGCGCTTACGTTTGCCAACCCGGCCGACTACGACAAGGTGGAGGAAAACGACCGAATCGACATTTTGGGCCTGGAGTATTTCAAGCCGGGTGTGCCATTGAACATAGTGCTGCACCACGAAGATGGGCGCCAGGATCGCTTTGCAGTGAACCACACCTTTAACGAATCGCAGATTGCGTGGTTTAGAGCGGGTGGCGCGCTCAACCTGATCAAGCAAACGCAAGGGTTGAACTGAGCAAGTAGCGGGGTACCTTTGACCTTCAAAAGTTGTTCATTGTGAGAAATCTCTTGGCTTTTTTAGGGTTGGTTTTGTGCCTGCCATCGCTGGTTTTTGCCCAGGTACGCAACCCGGACAACGACTTGCGGGAAGACGTTGAGCCCACCATTCAGGAGCGCGAGCGCACCTATGATTCGGATAGACTAAAGGCCGAACCCACTGAACCGCTTTCCTTTTGGAGTATCGACCGCATGTACGCTGGAGGCAGCCTCGGCGCTTCGCTTGGTTCGGTCATTTTCTTAGACCTCTCGCCTTCCGTAGCGTACCAGGTGTCCAACAGTTTCCGGGTGGGCGTTGGTTCAACCTACCGCTACATCAACAACCGGCTGGATTTGCAGGAATACAAAGCCAACATTTATGGAGGGCGGGTTTTTGCCCAACAGGATCTGGTTCTTGGCATTTTTGCCCATGCCGAGTACGAATTTCTCAAGGCTCGCTACATTGAAGGCGAAGTGCCTGTCGGTGCCTTGAACTTTCCCAGTGCGCTCGTCGGGCTCGGTTACGCCATGCCGCTTGATGGGCGACCCGCCTCCGGGTTGAACCGACCCAACGGATCTTCCAGTGTCCTGGCCCGCAGCATGGTCCAGTTGCAATTGCTGTACCCCATTTCGCTGAACCCTGACTATTCCCTCTATTACTTTCCAATAGATTATCGCGTTTCTGTGCTGATTGGCCTTTGAGCGCTGGCCATGGCACGTTACGCAATTGGTGATGTACACGGTTGCCTCCGAACCTTGGAGGCGCTTTTGCAACAGATTGGACCCGGGCACGGCGATACGCTGATTTTCCTTGGCGACTACATCGACCGCGGCCCGCACAGCAAAGGGGTGCTTGATCTGCTCATGCATTTGCCGGAACAAGGCATTGCGAGCATTTGCCTCAAAGGCAACCATGAAGTCCTGCTGTTGGACGCTTGCCGGACACCAGGGCAGGTTGCGATAAATCGCTGGGTGCGGAATGGCGGCCTGCAAACGCTTCAAAGTTTTGGCCTGGACCCGTTGCGGGCAGACAAGATGCCGGAACATTACCTGGTCTGGTTGGAGCAGCTTCCCATCTTCTACCCAAGCGGCAACTTTGTTTGTGTGCACGCCGGGCTTGATTTGCAGGCCAACGATCCGCTGGAGCCCAACGAGGCGACCATGCTCTGGATCAGAAACTGGCTGGACGAGGCAGAAATGGAGCGTCGGTTGTCTGGCCTGCGGGTGCTTCACGGCCATACGCCCCAAAAGCGCTGGGTGCTGGAGCAAAGCCGGGAGGATAAGCGCCCCGCCTTGGATTTGGATACCGGCTGCGTGTACCACGACCGCGATGAGGCCATGGGTTGGTTAACCGCCTACGACCTGGATCGGGATCGGCTGATTTTTACGCGGTATCAGGAGGAGGATCACAGCCCTGGGACCTTCTAAAAGGTACTCCTAAAGACCCCGTAAACGAGGATTGCGCGGCTTTTCGGCATTCCGTTAGATGTCCAACTTGGCGTACTTGGCATGCTTCTCAATGAACTCCCGGCGGGGCGGCACGTCGTCGCCCATGAGGGTGGAGAAGATGCGGTCTGCCTCCACGGCGCTGTCAATGGTAACGCGGCGCAGTTTGCGGATGCTGGGATCCATGGTAGTTTCCCAAAGCTGCTCCGCGTTCATTTCGCCCAGACCCTTGTAGCGCTGGGTGTGCACGGAATCCTCTTTGCCTCCGGCCATGTCTTCGATTGCTTTCTTGCGATCTTCATCGTTCCAGCAATAACGGCTTTGCTTGCCTTTTTTGACGAGGTAAAGCGGCGGCGTGGCAATGTAGATGTAGCCCATTTCGACCAGGCGAAGGAGCTTGCGGAAGAAAAAGGTCAGGATGAGCGTGGTGATGTGGCTGCCGTCAACGTCGGCATCACACATGATGACGATTTTGTGGTAGCGCAGCTTTTCAATGTTGAGGCTTTTGTCTTCAAGCGGATAGACGCCTAACGCGGTGTAGATGTTCTTGATTTCCTCGTTGTCGAAAATGCGGTGTTCCATCGCTTTTTCTACGTTGAGGATTTTGCCCCGCAACGGCAGGATAGCCTGAAACGTTCGGTCGCGGCCCTGTTTGGCCGTGCCACCTGCAGAGTCTCCTTCTACCAGAAAGACCTCAGATTCACTGGGATCTTTGGAGGAACAGTCCGCCAATTTGCCCGGCAGTCCGGCACCACTGAGCACGTTCTTGCGCTGCACCTGCTCCCGTGCCTTGCGGGCTGCAATCCGGGCCTTAGCCGCCAGCACCACCTTTTCGATGATGATTTTGGCCATGCGGGGATGCTCTTCCAGGTAAATGCCGAGCGCCTCGCCGGTGATGGTGTCTACGATACCGCTGACCTCCGAGTTGCCGAGCTTGGTTTTAGTCTGGCCTTCGAATTGGGGCTCGGGTACCTTGACGGAAATCAGCGCGGTTAAGCCTTCGCGGAAGTCGTCGCCAGTAACCGAAATCTTGTTCTTGTCCAGAACGCCGGTTTTGTCGGCGTAGGCTTTAAACGTCCGCGTCATGGCGCGGCGAAAACCGGCCACGTGTGTGCCGCCTTCAACGGTATTGATGTTGTTGACGTAAGAGTGGATGTTTTCGTTATAGCCCGTGTTGTATTGCAGGGCCATTTCCACAATGACGCCGTCGCGCTCGCCTTCGGAATAGATGGGGATTTCGATGAGCGGCTCACGGGTGGCATCCAGGTACTGGACAAATTCCACCAGACCGCCCAGCGAATGGAAATGCTCTTTGATGAATTGGCCGTCGTCATCGCGCTCCCGCTCATCGGTGAGCGAAATTTTGATTCCACGGTTCAGGTAGGCCAATTCGCGCAGTCGTGCGGCCAGCGTGTCATAGTTGTAAACCGATTCGGTAAAGATGGTGTTGTCCGGAAGGAAGGTGACCAGCGTACCCGTGCGGGTCGTTTCACCGATTTGGTGAACGTCACCCTGGGGAACGCCTTTGGCAAATTCCTGCACCCAAACCTTGCCGTTCCGGTGAATTTCAGCGCGCAAATGGGTGGACAAAGCGTTTACACAGCTCACGCCAACCCCGTGCAAACCACCGGAAACCTTGTAGGTGTCTTTGTCAAACTTGCCCCCGGCGTGCAGCACCGTCATGACCACCTCCAAAGCAGACCTGCCTTCTTTCTTGTGAACTTCGGTAGGGATACCCCGGCCGTTGTCCAATACAGAAACGGAGTTGTTGGGGTGAATGGTCACTTCGATGGAATCACAGTAGCCAGCCAGGGCTTCGTCAATGGAGTTGTCTACCACTTCGTAAACGAGGTGGTGCAAACCCTTGACGGAGATATCGCCAATGTACATGGCGGGCCGCTTGCGAACCGCCTCCAGCCCTTCCAGAACCTGAATGTTCTCTGCCGTGTACGCTGCGGTATGAGAATGATCTTGCGCAAGTGCGCCCGGTACAGGAGATGTGCCGGTTGGGGAAACGTTGTCAGTGCTCAAGTGCGGTGCGTTTTTTGGCCCGGCTTACCGCCGGGCATAACAGGGTAAAGTTACGTCAAAACAGCCGGTTTGCCCAGCGTTTTGCCGGGGGATTTCTCGCTTGTGGATAAGCTTTTGGTCCTGATTTTGAATAATTTATGAATTAACTTAAAAATAAAAATGACGATTTTCGGGCCTCATGGCGTGAATTAGCGCAGATGGGTTCGGAAAAGGCACGCATACTAAATGTCCTGCATCCGTTTTTCACTGTCCCCCGGCCTTTGATATCTTGTGGAGAATATCCTCATGATTCGCAAACTGCCTATGAAACTGAACGTCTTTCGAGCACTGATTCTGCTGCTCCTTCCCCTGACCACTTTTGCGCAAAAACCCGGTGCCGGGCACCCCTACCCTATTGATTCCAACACTGGACTTTGGACCTACGAGGGTACCGGAGAAATTGCCGGATTAACCAAAGCCGATGGCTACGCCCGTGCGGGGGAATGGGTGAAATCCCAGATCAAGGATCCCGCTGGTTTTTACACCGTTCAAGACGCTGAACAGGGAAAAATAGAGGGCAAACACCGCATTCCGCTGTTCCGAACCGTAGACAAACAGCGCATTCGCAGCCAAATGCTGGTCAAATACACCCTGACCCTTTGGTTCAAAGATGGCCGCTACCGCTACCGGATTACTAACCTGAACATGGAACGCGCTACGTACTATCCCCTGGAACAGTGGCTTGAGCCCGCCACATACGCCAATGCAGAAACCAAAGACTACACCGAGCAGGTGCACACCTTTTGTACGGAGATGATTGCCTCTCTGAACGCACACATGGCCAAGGCACCGCAAAACGCCGCAGACGAAGACGACTGGTGAGTTCCTTTAAGACCAGTATCTTGATAACCTATCCCATGCGATTAGCTCTTTGGGTCTGTGCCGTTTTTTTCATCCCAACCGGGTACACGTTGTTAGCGCAAAGTGCTGAACGGCCCAATATCCTGATGATTGTGGTCGATGATTTAAACGACTACCAGGATTACCTGTTAGACGGCCACCCGCAAGCAGAAACCCCGAACCTGAATCGTTTAGCGCGAATGGGGGTGGTTTTTCAGTCCGCCTATTGTTCGGCACCCAAGTCCGGTCCTTCGCGCGCCAGTTTTCTCAGCGGAAAAGACCCGGACTATACCGGCATTTACGACAACGAACAAATTCAATCCGTTTTTCGGGACAACTTTCAAGTCCTGGCCAAAGACACGATTGTCTACACCTTCCCCGAAGTGCTGCGCGACTCGGGCTATTACACCGTAGGCATCAATAAGATTTACTTCGGTTGGAAAAATGAGGGTTACGATAACGACTTTGACTCCGCTCAAACTGACCCGTGTTTGCGAAAACTCAGTTGGAGCAATTACATCGCTTTCATTCCCGATCGGGACATCAAAGATCTCTTTGAGGACGAAGGGGTGTCCGGCTACATCTGGTCGCCTTTCAATGACACGCTGGAACCCTACACCATAGACTATCTGGCTGCCGATACCGCGATAGGAATACTCAAAGCCTATGACAACAACCCCGGCCAATTTTGCAACCGTCCGCTGTTCATGGCTCTGGGTATCTTTTTGCCACACAAACCGCTGACTTTACCCAAAAAATACTTTCGATCAGACTATGTAGACCCTCCGGAATTCCTGGACCTTCCCTTTGACTACCCGTACAATATTCCCGCTAACCAATGGCCGCCCAACGGGGCTGTTATGCCGCCGCAGCCCGAACCGAAATGGGCCGACTACGATGCTTTACCCAATTTTGGGCAGTTGTTGGCCACCGATGGCGATCAGGAAGGTGCTTTTGACCAATGGGCGGATTCTGTGCCTTTTTTACCGGTGTTGGACACGGCGTTAACTGATCTGGAACGCCGCCAGGTCCTGGTCGATTCCAAACGCGCCAACGCAGTGATCAGTTACCTGGCTGCGGTTAAGAGCGTGGATACTCAAATAGGAAGGGTTTTGGATGCTCTGGACAGCACTGGACTGGCGGAAAATACCGTGGTCATTTTAGTGAGCGACCACGGCTATTCGCTGGGAGAAAAAAAACATTGGCACAAGTTTGCGCTGTGGGAAACCGTCAATCGCATCCCGATAGTCATTCGCCATCCCCAAAAAAGTTTCGCTGGACAAGTGTTCAGTCCCGTTAGCACCCTGGATCTCTTTCCGACGGTGCTGGACATTGCCGGCCTGAAAGGACCTCGCTTACCCGAAGGACGCCCTTACCACGACGGAATCAGTTTGATGCCCTTTCTGGATCAGCCTTCGCTGTTAATAAATAGGCCGGTACTGACAAGCCTTCGCAAGCCCATTGGAGCGACCTCATGCTTTGTGCAGTTTTCCGTTCGCGACGAGCAGTTCCACTACATTAAATACAGGGGCATGACTTCACTCGCCGGAGGCCTTTGCGATACAGCAAACGCCAAAGTGGAGGAAGAACTTTACTGGATTGGCGCAGGCCGGGAACAAGACAAAAACGAATGGAACAACCTGGCAGGCGACCCGCGCTACAAAAGTGTGAAACAATACCTAAGCCAATGGATTGCCGATAGTGCCCTGTTCACTTGCGCCGTACACCGCATTGAAATTGTGCATAATGAACTGCCCTGCGTCTACGACCTTGAGGACACGTTGCGCATTCGCTATTTGCTTACGGACCAGAATGGCATGCCCACAACGGCGCTCCCTGAAGGTACCACCGTGCGCTATTACACCAGCCGTCGGCCCGACGAAAAGTTCTACACCAATGAGTTTACCCAGTACATGCGCGACCTCATTAATCTGGCGAATTACGAAGTGTCAGCCCCCTTGCTGGTTTTTGTAGAATTGGTTCAAATGGCAACGGGCATTGTATTGGCACAAGACTTCATTCCGGTAATCGTCAACCCCGAAAATCTGCCAGCACTTACTTTTGCCATCAACAATAACATAAATTATGTTACGGTTGACAACATAACTGTTACTATACCTGAAAAAGTATATGGTTATCAATGGGATTTTGGCGACGGCTGGATCAGCACCGATCCCAAGCCGGCCGGGCATGCCTATGCTTTGCCAGGCACCTACACCATTACCGGGTCAGTCCTTTACGGCAACGATACGGCCAACCTTTGTGCCAACATATTTAGCCTTTCGATCGCGCTGGCTGACTCACTCTTTGAAGACGGTCCTTGCCAAGCCCCAAACCACTTGCGCAAAACGTCTGTGATGACCGAAGAAATTCAGGTAGAATGGAATGCCGTCTATGGCAGCGAAGGGTATGCAGTTCGCTACCGACAAACCATCGGCACGGACAGCACCTGGCAGTATGACAACACAACGGTAACCAGCTATACCATTAGCCCGGTGCAGCCTACGCAGGAGTTTGACGTGCAGGTGCGCACGCTTTGCGATACCAATTTCACCGCAAATGCCCAAAGCGCGTGGTCGTATCCCTACCGGGTCAGCTCTGATCAGTGTTTTTCTCCCCGGGGAATACAAGCCGTTGATATTACCACCCATGAGGCGCGACTAACCTGGCTGCCCAACCCCGGCGCCGATCTGGGCTATCAGGTTTTCTACCGAAAGCCCGGGGAATGGCTCAACACCCGATTCACCCAGGAAGCTTCATTGTTGCTGAACAACCTGGACTCGGCTGCGCTGTACCTGGTGGATGTGGCCAGCGTCTGCAGCAACCAATCGCCGGGTAGCGCCTTAGAACCGGGCCTGCACGGATGGTATGCCTTCAGCACCAACAGCGATTCCGCCATTAGCCAAACCCCTGTTGCGTTTAGGATGAGCCTTGACCCGAATCCGGCACAGAATTTTATTCGAATTTCCTGGACGGGCACTACCTCCGAACGGGTCTTTGTGGAAATTCGCCAAGCCAGCGGCAACCTGATCGCACAGCGGAAAGCCTCTCAGGAAGAAGGACCCAACCAGGTTGTGTTCTCTACAGAAGGCCTTTCGCCCGGGCAATATTGGTGTACCGTGCACGGCTCGGAGGGCGCGCAAAGCAAGCCATTCCAAGTAATTCCATAACCGGCGATTCGGCTTACCTTTCCAGCATGAGCCCTGTTTCATCGCGCGGAAAAGTGGTTGTCCTGACCGGCGCTGCTTCCGGCATTGGCCTGCACTTAGCCAAACGTTTTTTAGCCGCGCACTGGCGACTGGTTGCCCTGGATGTTCACTATGATGCGCTGCACGTTGCTTTAGGTGATCAGGCAGATTCGCCACAGCTGTTGTTGTTGGAATTGGACGTGCGCCACGCGGCTGCATGGCAGGTCATGCTGGATCATGTGGAAGAACTTTTTGGGGTGCCCGACGTGGTCATCAACAATGCCGGCATTATCGTGCCGGGCAAGGTGCAGGATGCCACACCGGAGCTCATTGATCGGCACCTGGATGTGAACCTTAAAGGGGTTATGTACAGTACCAGCATGGCTGCTGCACGCATGATTCGAGCTGGTGTGAAAGGGCACATCGTCAATATTGCCAGCATGGCAGCCCTTGCGCCAGTGCCCGGTATTGGGGTATACTCTGCGTCAAAATTTGGGGTGCGGGCCTATTCGCTGGTGGCCAACCAGGAATTGGCTGAACACGGCATCGCGGTCACTTGCGTTTGTCCCGACTTGGTGGACACGCCCATGTTGGACGCTCAGTTGGATTACCCGGAGGCGTCCATCACGTTTTCCGGTCCCGGCGCGCTGTCGGTTTCCCAAATCGGCGACGCCATTTTCAAGGCCTTGGAAGCCCGGCCTGCGGAGTGCATTGTTCCCGCACACCGCGGCTGGCTGGCCAAAATGGCGAGCATGTTCCCGGCGCTGATGCGTCCTCTAAAACGCAGCATGGAGGCCAAAGGCAGCCGTCGCGCCGAACAGTACAAGCGCCAGAGGCGGGGTTGACGCTAGCCGATTAAGGGTGCTGCTAATCGAACACCGCCACAATGGGCCCGTCTGTGTCAGAGCGCAAATTGCGCACGGGCAATTGGCGTCCGTTAAACGTGAGCATGATGGTTTCGGGCGCAGCGGTGGGAAAAAACAAATCCACACCGTTCAGGAATGGGAACCCGGCAAAAATTGGATTGATGTCGCCCGAGCTGCTGGCATCGCCATCATCATACAGAAAGTAGGCAATGGTGGTTTGATCCGGTGAAGCCAGGGTTGGCGTGGCCAGGTCAAAGCCATCAACGTCCAGATTATCGCGCCCGGACAACACGGCCTGGCTGGAGGAAAACACGGCCAGCACGGTCTGCGAATCATCCTGCGGCAAACTGGCCAACAGCAAGCCAGCAATAGAAAGCGGCGGGGGAATGGTGCGCAGGTAAATCCAGCGGTCGGTTTCCGACCCGGCAGCCCGGAAATAGTTGATGGGGCGGGCCGAAGCGCTCGCTGCCCGGATGCGAAACTCCAGGTAGGGGGCGTCGGGCATCTCGGAAGGTCCCCAAGTGCCATCGGCGTTGGTGGTCAGGGTCAGCGCGGCAGCCGTGGTTAAGCGCTGCGCTTGCGCATCGAGCGCCCACACTTCGACCGTGCCTCCGGAAAGGGGGGTATTTTCTCCAAAAGTCAGGGCCTTGCCGCCAATGCGCACGCTCCCGCTGGCGCCTGTCGCGGCCGGCACCTGGTCCGTTTCCTGAAAATGTTTCCACAATGCCGTAAATCCATCGGGGTGCGTGGCAATTTGATAGTGGTCTGCACCAGCAATGCTGACGTTCACCGCGCCTGGAATATCGCCCTTGTCGCTGATGACCAGATCATCCGGCGACCAGATGTTCAACGTGGGCACATCAGCCGAAGGTCCCGCAGCGGAATCGGTTCGGAAACTGCCGATGTGCGCATAGTGCGCCACTTTAGCCGCCTGCATTGGATCGGCGAGGTAGCTATAGCTCAATCCGCCGCCTTTGGAATGCCCCATCAGGTCAACCTGATCCGCACCCGTGCTAGCCAATACTTCGTCAATAAACGCATCCAGCCGGGTTAACGACAGGGCATCGTCGCCCAAGCTGTTGTAGTCAAAGGCGTAGAGCCGGTCATCCGCGTATCCGCGTGCTGAAAACGCTTTGAAATGCGCTGCCCAGGTGTCGCCCGAACCGAGGTAACCGTGCACGGCCACAATGGGTCGGTATTCGGGCTTAGGAGTGGCGTCTTCTTTGCAAGAACCAAGCGTGAACAACAAGGGCAGCAGCGCTGCAAAAAGCACGCGCAACACATTCGGGTAGGTTAACATGCCAACAAGGTAGGGTGCAAACCTCAGGGCAGCAAAACCACCTTGCCCGTCCAAACACCCTGCGGGCCGCTGGCCTGAAGGGTGTACCAGCCGCGCGGCAAACCGCTCAGATCAAGCGTGGCGCTGCTGCCAGGTTCGGGCAGTTGCAATTCCAGCCCTTGACCTTGCGCGTTGACTAAACGGAGCCGGTCCATTAGGCCCGCTGAGGCCGGGAGCGCGATGCGGATGCGGTCGCGGGCGGGATTGGGCCATACCAGCAACGTTGCTCGTTGCTCCTCCCCATAACGCGGACCAGACGGACGGATCTCCACAAAGAAATCCTCCACTTCACCAAAGGCAAAATCCTCGCAGGGCTGTGGTGGCACGCCATCCGAACGCTTCATCTGGATGCGCAGGTGGGTCCGGCCAATGGCAGATGAGTCGGGCACGGTAATGCTTCGTTGAAAAAATCCGTTGCGAACCTGGTCTACGAGCAATTCACCCGGATCATCAAAATCGCCGTCTGCGTTCACATCCAGCCAGGCGCGCCAATGCTGATTAGTGGCTGGGCCAATATAGCCCGGTCTGAATCCGAACGTGTAAGACGAGCCCGCTTTCAGAAAATTGGAGTTGACCGTCAGGAAACGATAGCCCCCGTTGTTGCCGCTATTGACCGTTCGCGTGTTGACGCGAAACGCATCGATGAATTCCGCAACCGTGCTGAGTCCGCGGCTGTCGCAAAACTCCTGGGCGGTTGCGGTATCCGGTAAAGGGTTGAGCAACACGCTGTCAGCGCCGACATCCAACGCCAGGAGATCCTGAAAATTGAAGGGAAGTTTGCGCGTTTTGGTGACGCGAACGCCGTCCAGGTTATCCACCACGATGACCCCGAAATTGAACAAAACGCCGCTGCCGCTTCGCGCGGTTTGGTCGGTGCGGGTGTAGCCAACGTCAACATAACCTTGCGTAGGGACGAACTGGTGGAAGCCACTGACGTCGCCGTCATCGTCGAGCCAGCTCGGCGCAAAGTCCAACTCGAAATAATTGGAATCAATAAAAGCCATGGGCAGCGTCAGGTTGAGGCCATAGCCGTACAAATTGCTGACCGGCTCCAAAGCCGTTCCGGAGAGGACGCTGCCGCGCAAGGTGTCGCCGGCTTCAACGCTATCCTGATCAAAAACGATGTACAGCGGCGGGTCGGTGGAACTGGCCCGCGCCCATTCCGTGTCGCTGCTGCTGCCGTCGCTGTTGCTGCGGCTGCCGTATCTGCTGCTGCTGCCGTCACTGCTGCGGCTGCCGTCGC
>CAYSDI010000042.1:21575-28999 GCA_964429745.1 uncultured Chitinophagales bacterium
TTGCTGCGGCTGCCGTATCTGCTGCTGCTGCCGTCACTGCTGCGGCTGCCGTCGCGGCTGCTGAATTCACCCCACCGTCCGCTTTCTGGCATCGATGGCGGTACCTGCTTGCCGTAATTCAAGGTCAGTGCCAGGACGTCATCGGCGTTGATGGCACCGTTGCCATCGCTGTCGGCAAATTTCAAGTTGATGCCCTCGTAAATTCCGGGCAGATCCATCGGCCAGTCGGGACTGGTTTGCCCCTCAAAAGCCAGCGGCGGAACCCCGGTAACGGGCCTCGGTGGGCCCGTGCGGTTGAACGCCAGGCCAATCGGCAGAATATCGCGGGCTTGAACGGTTTGGTTGCGGTCCGCGTCGCCGGGCCACACACAATCAATGTCGTACGAAAGCACGATACGCCCTTCGCCCGCACAACCGGCTGCATCGGTAACGCTGGCGATGTAAACGCCCGGCTTGTTGACGGTGATCAGGCTGCCGGCACCTATGCCATCCCAGACGATGCTGCTGTAAGCGGTTGCACCAGCAATTTGCAAAAAGACCAGGTCGCCGGCGCAAAGCGAAGAATCGGCGGAAGAGCTTATGATGATGGGGGCCGCTATGCTGTCCGTGCCGGTTTCGGTGCCATTGACACAACCGTCATCGCAGGTGGGCAAAAGCGCGCGCAGCCGCAATAGATAACTACCGGTTTGGCCAGAAACTTTCAGGAAGAATCCGCCGCCATTGGTTAAACACACATCCGCGTCGGGAATCTGCAGCGTTTCGCCCGGTGCGCCGGCGCAATCATCGGTGCCCGGAATGAACCGAGCTGCTCCGGGTAAAAAACAAGCGGCCGTGTCCAGAAGTGCCAGCTGAAACACCCGCGTTTCTTGCGGAATCAAGAAGACATTTACGTTGGTGAAGCCTTCCGGAAGACGGAAGAAATAAAACTTGCTGTTGGCCCCGCCGCCGCAATCGGGCCAAATATCTGGCTCCGAGCCGCTGCCAAAATTGTTGTCCGCGATTTCCAGCGCAAAACTCGACGGAATCTCACCCAAGGCAATCGGGTTGCAGACCGTGCTGCCGGGTTGTGCCTGCATAGACTGAGCGGCCCATAAGAGGACCAAACCCAACGCGCGCAAGGGATTTAGTAACGTTTTCATAGTTCCTGTTCGGTAAGGTAAGGGTATGCTGCCTATTTTCCAGTAGAATCCAGGTTGAATACTTGGGTCAAAAATGGCGTGTTTCGGGCGAAGGGTTCCGTACATTTCACCGCGAATGTGAGTCCGTCAAGTGTGCATACCTCTAGTCAAGCAAGCTTAATCACCTAATAACCAAATCTTTATCAAATTATAAGGCGCAATTTTACCAGCTTTTTTGTACTTTGTGAAACATCTTTGATCAATCATCAATTGTGAAGGACAGCAAACTGCTCCGGATGATCCACGCCCTGACGCCCCGGGAGCGGAGTCGCTTCGCAGACTTCCTCAACTCCGCTTATTTCCATCCGGTGCCGGAGCTGGTTCGCTTTTTTCAAGTGCTGGAGGAGGATTTCTTTTACCCCGGTATTCTGGAGCCGGATCGGGTGGCGGTGTGGGAGCGATTGTACCCGGATGTCGCGTATGACGATGCCGCCTTTCGCACAGCAAGTTCCCAACTGCTCAAGCGCCTGGAAGGCTACCTGCAACAAGAGGCCCTGAGCCGAAATCCACACCGGCAGGACCAACTGTTGCTGGAAGAGTTGGAGCGCCGCCGGCAGGACAAGCACTTGCGATACGCGCTAAACCGGAGCCGAAAAAATCTGGACGAGCAGCGAATGCGCGATGGCCAGTACCATTACGATCGCTATGCTTTGGAAATGGCGCAGCATCGCTTTAATGCGCGTCAGGATTTTCGCTCGCAGAAACTGGCGCCCGTGGCAGCGCTTTCGTCTTTGGACGCCTACTACCTGGCCAGCCGCTTGCGCCTTGCCTGCGAAATCCTGAACCTGAAGCACATCCTGCAAGTGGATGAAGATGTTACGTTGGTGGATCAGCTCGAAGGGCTGCTGGCGCACGAAGCGTATGCCGGCGAACCCGCCGTGGCTTTGTACGGCGCCATCCTGCGGATGCTGCGCGGACAAGAACCTGAACTGGCCTACCGCGAACTTCGGGGCTGGATGGAGCGCAGTGCGTTGCTGCTGGCTAAAGAAGAACAATACGAAGTTTACATCCACGCCATCAACTTTTGCATCCGCCAGGCCAACCGGGGTGCCCCGGAATACTTGCAGGAACTGTTAGGGCTGTACCAGGAAGCCCTTAAACGCGACGTGTTGCTGGATCAGGGGCAACTCTCCCCTTCGAACTACAAAAACATGGTTACGGTGGGCCTTCGCGTTGGCGATTACCGCTGGGTCAAGAAATTCATCAGGCAGTACAAGGAACAGTTACCCGCGGCTTTCAGAGAAAATGCCTACACCTACAATCTAGCCGTATACTATTATACGGTTGGTCAGTACGACCAGGTGCTTCAGCTCTTGCAGGAAGTGGATTACGACGACGTTTTTTACAACCTGGATTCCAAAGTGCTGCTGCTGAAAGTGTACTACGAAACCAGCGAGGCCGATGCGCTCTTCTCGCTTTTTGACAGTTTTAGCGTGTTTGTGCGGCGCAACAAAGTGTTGTCCAGCTACCACAAAACCATTAACCTGAACCTGATTCAGTTTCTCAAGAAATTGACGAACCTGCCTCCGGGTCCTTCAGAAAAACTGGATCGGCTGTTGCAGCGCATTGATGCCACGCGCGAAATTTCTGCCATCCAGTGGCTCAAGGAAAAAGCGGAGGAAAAGCGCTTGCGCAAGTCGCCGCGAAGGGTCCGGGGGGCGGGCTGATCCAGCCGTGAATTTTTTAGGAGTACCCGAAATAGCTGCGGCTGGTCACGAGGACCAGCCGCAGCAGCGAACAGGGAGGACTTGTAAGTCGTGTGAAAAAGCGCCGGTTAATGCGCGATCATCAGGCGCTGCGTTTGTTCAAAGGATCCACTTTGGACTTGAACCAGGTAGATGCCTTCTACCCAATCAGCCGTGCCGATTTGGAGGTTGAGGCGCTGTCCGTCAACGGCGTGATTTTGCGTGTAAACCACCCGGCCGGTCATGTCCATGACGCGAACTTGTGCCGATTCCGAGGCCCCTTCGCCCAGTTCAGCCTGCAGCGTAACTTGCGTTATGGCTGGATTTGGGCTGAGCTGGATAGCATTCAGGTTGGTATCGTCTTCCAATCGCGGAGATGGACCACAGGAGACCAAAATGGTCTGCGAGAAGGACAGGGCTACGCAGCCTGCGTTGCTGCCCTGGAGCGTGACCGTGTAAAGTCCAGGCGTTGCGAAAATGTAGCTCAGGTTCGCCATTGAACCCACCAGGACACCGTTGACCAACCAGCGGAAATTGTCCACGCATGTGCTGGTATTGGTAAAGTTTACCACGGTACCGGAGCAGAAGAAGGTTGGGCTGTAGGTGAAGCTGACCACCATGTCTGCGCAAGTGCAGCAGCGGTTCTGCTGAGCAAAGGGCACGAATGGATCTGCAGGTGCCAGGTTTACATTAAAGGCGGTGTTGTTAGCCGGCAGGATAAAGGCGTTAAACGCTGGAAACACAGGCAGCTCGCGAAACTTGGGGTTCTTGGCACAAGGGGCAAGACCTGCCGGGCTGGTGCGCACGGTGTATATATCGCGGTCATCAAAAGCAAGGGTGTTGTTGATTCCGTAAGCACCACCCATGATCAAACTGCCGCCAACGCCCGTAACGGAAATGCTTTCTTTGATCGAGTAGCCGATTTCGTCATTAGGCCCGCCGTAGGCGCGAGAGAAAAGCAGGTTGCCGGCCAGGTTCGTTTTGAAGAGGAAAGCGTCGGTGTTGCCAGCAGCGGAAAGTTGATTCGTCCAGCCGGTAACCGCAATGGTACCATCGCTGATGAATTCTACGGAATGGGCTTCTTCGTCTCGCTTTAACCCGTAAATGTTTTGCCAGATTGGCGCGCCAAAAGAATTGAGCAGGCTCATAAAAACGTCCTGGCGTCCGTTAGAAAAACTGTTGGAATAGCCCGCCACCAAAATGTCACCAGCAGGAGAAACTTCCAGTGCGCGGCCCTCTTCGTCGCCAGGACCACCGTATACTTCGCCCCAAACCATGTTAAGGGCAAAGTCAAGCCCAAATACGTACACGTTCCGGTTGCCCATGCCGCCAAAAGTGGAGTAACCGCTCACCACATAGGCAGGACCTGCAAGCCCGGAAAAGGCGGGACCTGGTTTAATGGAGAATCCTTCTTCATCCGCGCCGGTATCAAATTCCGAATTGGAGATGATGTTGCCGAATGGACCTGTAAGGAACACGAATACGTCCAATGTTCCCGAGCCAAGGTTTTTGAACGACCCCGTCACAGCGTAGGTTGGACCAAGCAGGGGCAAGATGATTTCTTCCACTGAAAAGGCCTCGCTGTAACTGGTTGAATAGTCGTAATACTGCGACCACATGAGGTTGCCCGCTACATCTGTCTTGATCAGGATGGCAGATGGCAAACCAGAAACCGGGCTAACGGCATGGCCGGCGATGATGTAGCCACCGTCCATGGTCTTCTCAACATCATTGCCGCGAGAAAGCCCGGTTCCGAAATCGTAGGTATGGGCCCATACGGCAGCACCCGTAAAGTCATACTTGACCAGGTTGGCCATCGTTCCGGCCGCAGCCGTAGGGATGTTGCTGTAGCCGGTGGTGACATGGCCACCATCGGTGGGGTCGAACTCCACGTTGCGGGCGATGTCCTGGTCGAAAATGTCTGTGGAGGTGTTGTACACCTGAGCATTGATGAAGCCTGCTGCTGCGAGCAGCATCACCAGTGCGGGGAGTTTAAAAAAGGAGAATCGAGTGTTCATGGCTTGTTGGTTTTGCGTTATTTCCGTTAAAGTGCTGAGAAGTTCGTCCCGGCTGCTTGCGCATTTTTCAGGGGGCTTCCTTCCGGTTACAAGGCAAAGATTGCCCGACTACAAGCCGATAAAAACAACAAAATGGCGGAGAAGTGTTGAGGGAATAACCTTTGCTTTTTTTAGTATATGATTTATTTATGAGTATAATATACTGTTTTTAAGCAACTTATCATTATAAAGTGCACAAAATACTATGGCCAACTGGGCAAGTTGTAAATCATAGAAACAAAGTTTTAAATTGATTAGTGGGTCGAAGGGGTGCAGGAGCTTGGTGCGGGAGCGGTTCGTTGCCGGGCAGGCGCGGCGCGGCGGGCGCGGCGGGCAGGCGCGGCGGGCAGGCGCGGCGGGCAGGCGCGGCGGGCGGCGCCTACCCCCCTGACCAGATTGCCTCTAACACAGGATAAGAAACCATATGCCGGTCTCTGTACAATTCCTGGATGGCCGCAGGATTAACGCTGGTAACTCCTTGCTGCAAAATAGCCGTTTTATAGCCTCGCTCAAGGGCACCCAGATAAGTTGCCAGCACACAATGCTCCGCAGAGAAGCCCGGAACCATCACAAAATTCACGCCCGCCTTTTGGAGGTCTTTGTGCAGAGACGTTTCCCAAAAGGCGTTGCCATGCAGCTTTTCGATGATGTGATCTGAGGGTGCTATTTGAAGCTCATTCACAAAATCCAACTGCGATTCGTTGTCCGCAGTTCTGCTTTCAATGTCTTTGATGTAGACGATGACTTGCTCCTGCCTTCGGAACAAATCGCGTACGCAATTGATGTACTCGCAAGTGTTGGGCACATTTAGTGCATCCTTCTGATGGTCAAGAAAGAGTCTTTGCATGTCCACCACCAACAAGGCTGCCTTCATCGGCATGATGCCTCAGGGCGAAACAGATACGGTTCTGCTCACTGCTCCCTGCGGGGATTGGATACTAAGGGTATACGTTCCGGGTTGGATGCTGCGCAGGTCAATTGAGAAATCGCCGGAGGCAGAACCCTGAAGCAAGCTTCGACCCAGGATGTCCTGCAACTGCCAGGTGTGTTGACCACTTGTTGATTCCGGCATGCGCACCGACAAGTGCTCGCGTGCAGGGTTGGGGTAAACCGTCCAGGTACCAAAAGGCGTAGCATCCAGACCGGACGGTGGGTTAGGCACAAAATCCAGGGCATCAGAGGAAGAGCTTGAACAAGACCCGAGACGCGCGATCACGGTATAATCGCCGGGCATGGTGGCCCAGATATGCTGAGTGGTATCGGGCAAGAGTGTACCATTTACGTACCACTGGTAGCTATCGGCGGGGGGGTCGCAACGGAGGGTATCACCCGGCAACAAGGCTATGGTGGGGGTGGGGGGAATCGGTGAAACATTTACTGTGACGATATCTGTACCCGTGCAGCCCAGCGCATCGGTACCTACTACCTCGTAAACGGTGGTAACTGGTGGTGAGGCTACCGGATTGGTCGCCAATGGATCGCTAAGCCATTCCCCCGGTGACCAGGCATAGGATGTTGCACCAACGGCACCCAACGTAGCGGACTCGCCTTCGCAAATGAACAGATCCAGACCGGCATCAATCGTAATGAAACACGCCCCAAGGCAGCAATTGCCGCCATCGGAAACATTGACCGTACCAAAACAATCGTACTGGGTCAGGTGCCAGTAAAGCACCCCGCCCGCGACCGTGCTGAAGTAGTTGACCACCTGGTCCGGGCTGTTGCCGCCTGACGGTGACTCCGAGCACTGGTAAGAGTAGATCATGTTGTTTTCGCCGGCAGGGTCAATCAAGGTAACCGGCGGATAGGTTTCAATGGTGGCCGTGGCTCCCACAGGCGCGCTTATGCTTGTGGTAGGAATAATTGCGCAATGGTTGTTGTTGTCGCCGCTGTTGTATCCGGCGTACCAAACCTCCGTTACGTTTGCGGCGTAGGTTCCGGTGATCGTCACCACCATAGGCTCATAACTGGACAACCCGATTTTGAGGTTGGGAATGTCTTCGTCTACATTTATTTGCACGGGGCCGCCGTCGTAATTGGTCAGGATGATCAAATTGCCGCCGGGGTTGCAAATGGATTGGGCGGAAGCAAGCTTTGTGCCCGCCAGCGCCAAAGTGAGGAGGAGGTAGTTCTGTGCACGCATAGCGACAAAATAAGAAAATCAGCCATAAACGCAAAACGGCCGCCCTTTTGAGCAGCCGTTTGTGGAAAATTTAGTTCGAAAGGGGGCCTTTCTTCTTGCCACACCTCCTCCGTGAGCGGGAAACGAGACTCGAACTCGCGACCCTCAGCTTGGGAAGCTGATGCTCTACCAACTGAGCTATTCCCGCTTAAGCGCTTCAAAGGTAGGTCTTCCAAATCGCTAAGTTTATAGCGATTTATGCCCTTTTTTCTTGAGTTAAGCAATTAATTATTCATGGCCGGGGGGCTAAATCGCTTCTTTAATCCCTTCGTTCTTCTTAACCTTGGTATCTCATTCAATAGTGTAAGAGTGACACTTTGGA
>CAYSDI010000043.1:0-28738 GCA_964429745.1 uncultured Chitinophagales bacterium
CCTGCCCAGAGCTGGGTGTACGACCACATTGACGGCCAGCACGCGCTGATCCGGATCGACGGCAACCAGTCGCGGCTCTACCCGCTCCGCTACCCGATTAGCCAGCCGGATCGCTTTCTGGCCGTGCGCGACTCCCGAGATCGCTGGCTCTATGCCTGCGACGCCGGCATAGCGCTTATGGACGAGCAGGGCGAACAACGACTGGTTTATTCCGCAGCGCTACTTCGCAGCGATCCTGCCCAGTGGCGGGCCATGTTGCTGGACAAGAGCAGTCGTTTGTGGGTGGCAGAAAGCGGAGCAGGGCTGTCCTGTTGGTACTGGACCGGGAATGCCTCCGCAGACACCTTGAAGCTGCTTCCGGTAAAATGCGCGCAACCGGGCCGCCAGGTTGAAGCGCTGTTGCAGGACCGCGAGGGCAATATCTGGCTGGGCACCAGCGAGGATGGCGCCGCTTTCTTGCCCGGCAACGCCTCGTTTGTGAGAAATTTCGATAGTGGCTCGGGCCTGGTTGACCAGGTGGTGCTCAGTGCCGCTGGAGAAGGCAACCAGAACATATGGTTTGGTATGCGAGCGGGTCAGGTGGATGTGCTCAACTTTGCGGGCATCGGCGGCGTTGGCAATCCGGTCATGGGCCGGGCGGGCAACAGTCCGGTGGTTTGTTTGCTGGAAGCTCCGGATGGCAGCATGTTGGCTGGATCGGAAGATGGCCTGTTTCGAAGCCGCTATCGCTTTTTGGAGCGGCACGGTCCGCTGCGCGGCATCCGCTCGCTGGAAGCTGATGGCGAGGGGTCGGTTTACGTGGGCACGGAACAGCGGCTTTACCGCTTCGACCCTGCCGCTTTCGAAGCCCTTCTCGGGCTGGAATCCGAAGACCAAATCAGCCGGAACAACATCATCGCCGACCGGCCTGCGCTGCGCATCGCCGCACGTCCGGAAGGCGGTTGCTGGTATGCCAACGAGGAAGGGCTGTTTCGCTTTGACGGCTTTGAAACCTCCCGACCCGTGGTATCAGACGGTCTGTTGGCCGCTACCATTTCCGATCTGGCCGTGGTATCGGGTTGTCTGGCCGTAGCCACCCGCGGCGACGGGCTTTTGCTGCTTAGAGACGATGGTTTTCGCTGGCAAATAGATGCCCTCAGCGGTTTGCCCAGTAACATCTGCACCGACCTATTTGTGCAAGACGAACAAACCCTCTGGGTGGCCAGCAACCGGGGCATTGCGCGGTTGCAAATCAGCGACCTGGAATCGCGCACGCTGGCCTATGAAACCTACGACACCAAAGACGGGTTGATCAGCAATGAAGTTAATGCGCTGGTGGCGCTTCGCGGCAGCGTCTATCTGGGCACCAATTCAGGCATCTCCATTTTTAATGAAACAGATTTTAAGGCGCAAAGCGTTGCACCAGGTATCTATTTCCGGGGAATATCCATTGCGGAACGCGACACTGCGGTGTTGAACACATACGATCTTGCTTATTCCCAAAACCGCATCAGCATCCGATTCAGCAGCATTGCTTTCAACAGCGGCAACCTGATCCAGTACCGCTATCGGATGGTAGGTCTGGACAAAGATTGGATTGCCACTCAGTATGGCGAAGTGCGCTACGGCTCGCTGCCAGCCGGGGAATATACGTTTGAGGTACAGGCCTTGAATAAAGACGGCTTGTTCAGCGAGACTCCAGCAACTTTTAGCCTGCGCATCCGCCGGCCTTGGTACCAAAGCGGCTGGTTCATATTTGTTATAGTCCTGAGTCTTGCTGCGCTTGTTTTTATCGGCTATTCGGTGCTGATCGGGCAGACCGAACGCAGCAACCTGCAGCGCTCGGTGAGCAGCAAAACGGCCGAATTGGACCGCAAGATTCACGAGTTGCGGCGCTCCAACGACGAACTGGAGCAGTTTGCCTACATCGCCAGCCACGACCTGAAAGAGCCCCTTCGAAACATAGCTAATTATGTGCAGTTGCTGCAGCGGCGGCTCAACGGGAAATTGGACGAAGATGCGAGCCAGTACATGCAGTTTGCCGTGGGTGGCGTCCGGCGCATGTACGCCATGATTGACGGCCTGCTGTTGTACTCCGGGCTGACCAAACCGGATCCATCCGTAGCCGAAGTTGACCTTAACATCCTGCTCGAGCAAACGCTGGCCAGCGTGACGGCACAGCACCGCGAACGGCAAGTGGTGGTGACCAAAGCAGCCCTTCCCCGGGCCATGGTGAATCGCGACCAAGTGGGCGAGTTGCTCTGGCAATTGTTGGACAATGCCATCCGATTCAACCGGAGCGAACCTGTTTTGATCAAGGTGAGCTTGCAGGAGCGCGAAGACGAATTGGAAATTTGCGTAGAAGACAACGGCATCGGGCTTGAGGAGCGCTACCACGACAAAGTATTTCAGATCTTTGAGCGGCTGGACAACGCGGCAGGCCAAGAAGGCAGCGGCATCGGGCTGGCGCTGAGCAAAAAGATTGTAGAGCGGCACGGCGGGCGAATTTGGTACCGCTCCGAGGGCCGCGGGGCTGCTTTCTTTTTCACGTTGAAAAAAAATCTGCGCAACCAGACCAACTGAGCCTTATTATGCCGCTGGATCTTCATTTTCTGGTTGTCGGAAAAACCCGGGAGCGCTGGCTCGAAGAAGGTTTAAACGAATATGAAAAAAGGCTACAAAAGTACTGCCGCTTCCGCCGCACGGAACTCGCAGCGGCGCGCGAAGACCGCAACCGCACGGCTGCCGAATTGATGGAGCGCGAGGGAACAGCCCTCCTGGCAGCAGCAGCTCAGGAGCATTTAATCTTGCTTGACGTGGCAGGGCGGGCGTTGGATTCACCTGGGCTGGCCAACTTTCTTCAACGGTTAGAAGGGGCCAATCGGCGCAAAGTTTGTTTTGCTGTGGGGGGCGCCTGGGGCTTCTCACCGGGGGTGTATGCCGCTGCTGCAGACCGGATTTCACTCTCGCCAATGACGCTAAACCACCAAATGGTACGGCTGTTGTTTACCGAGCAATTGTACCGCGCCTTTACCATCCTGGGCGGGGAGCCTTACCACCACTTTTGATCTCTCTTGACCCCCACTCCTAACCCCGACCAAATATAACTATGAGCCTCACGCTGATCCTGATTATCCTGACGGGCATTACTTCGTACGCGGCTTTCCGCGACCCGGTGATTCGCTACCGCAGCCTCTTTTTACCGGCGCAAATGTACCAGAAAGGCGAATGGTACCGCCTGCTCACGCACGGCTTTGTGCACCGCGACTGGCTGCACGCCGGGATGAACCTGCTGGTGCTCTGGATGTTTGGAGAAGTGGTGGAAACACAGTTTCGCCTGCGCTTTGGCGCTGCGGGACCGCTGCTGTTTGTGGCGCTTTACATCGGTGGGTTAGTGGCTTCTTCGCTGCCCGTGTATTTTAAACGGCGGCACGATCCTGGGTACGCTGCCCTCGGCGCTTCTGGTGCGGTTTCAGCCGTGGTGTTCAGTTACATTGTGTTTTTTCCGCTGCAGAACATCTGCCTGTACTTTGTGCTGTGCCTTCCTTCTGCGCTGATGGGGGTGGTTTACCTGATTTACTCCAGTTACATGGATCGCAGGGGCGGCGACAACATCGCCCACGACGCACACTTTTACGGGGCGTTGTTCGGGCTTTTGTTCACCGTGGCAGTCAAACCGCAGTTGGCTATTTCCTTTGTGGAACAGATTGCGCAAGCAGTTGGGGTGCGCTGACCGGGCAACGAACAACAGCCAAGCTTTTGCTGCACTTTCGCGCAGCGAACTCGTCTCCTTTCGCCCAAAATTTTGCCTGAAAAATTAACTTGCCATGACCGTTGATTTGCGCTCTGATACCATGACCCGCCCGACTCCTGGAATGCTGGATGCGATGCACCAGGCCGTTGTTGGGGACGATGTTTGGGAAGAGGACCCTACAGTTAAAACGCTGGAGCACATGCTGGCGGCGCGTTTCGGCAAGGAAGCGGGATTGTTTTGTCCCACGGGTACGATGGCCAACCAGGTGGCGCTCAAAACGCTGACCCAACCGGGACAGGAATTGCTGTGCGATTACACCACGCACATTTATCAATACGAATCCGGGGCCTATGCCCTGCTTTCAGGCCTGAGCACCAAAGTGCTGCACGGCGACCGCGGACGCTTAAGCGCCGCACAAATCAGACCAGCCATCAATGCCCATGACATCCACAAAGCACGTACTAGTGTGGTGTGTCTGGAGAACACCTGCAACAAAGGGGGAGGGTCGGTTTACCGCCTGAACACCGTGCAGGGCATCCGACAGGTTTGCCAGGAAAATGGCATGGCCCTGTACCTGGACGGTGCGCGATTGTTCAATGCGCTGGCCGTGAGCGGTGAATCGGAGCAGGACTGGGGAAGGGCCGTGGATATGCTCTCCATTGGCTTGTCTAAAGGGCTGGGCTGCCCGGCGGGCACGGTTTTGCTGGGTTCCAAAGTGCAAATTCTGCAGGCCCGGCGCTGGCGAAAGGTGTTCGGTGGCGGTATGCGGCAGGTGGGCTACCTGGCAGCAGCGGGGCTCTATGCGCTGGAGCACCATGTTGACCGATTGAGCGAAGATCACCGCAAGGCCCGCGAGCTGGCCAACGTGGTGCAACAGCGGCCTTGGTGCCGCGAGCTTCTGCCGGTAGAAACCAACATTGTACTTTTTCACCTTGACCCCGCTTACAACCCGGACACCTTCATTGTGGCACTGGAAAGCGGCGGCGTGCAAACCATTGGCATGGGCGGCGATTTGATTCGCCTGGTCACCCACCTTGATGTTGACGAGCAAGGGTTGGCGCTGGCTTTGGAGGTTTTGCAGCGAATACCCTGAGGGCATAACAAAAACCCTTAGTTGACTTCGCGCAAGAGGTAGTAATAGCTTTCCTGGTCAAAAACCAGCCCGGCATCTTTGGCTTTTTTATTCACAGGCAGGCGCTGCCAGGTAGCGCTCGGGTGCAATGGCTCCCAATCTTTTTGACCATAGCGCATGCGAATAGGCATCGCAAACGCTGGTACGGCAGTGTTCCAGCGGTACTCAAAAAAACTGGCTTTGTCCTCCGCCACTTGCCTGAACTCCAGCACGGGCGGGCTTGCCTGGCGCAGGTACTGGTCAAAGAAGGCGTCCAAATCCAGGGAGAGCGAATTAGCCATGTAATTTTCCAATTCTTCGCTGCTAATCACTTTGTGCTTGAAGTCTATGGTTATGGCGCGGATCAGGTCAAACCACGCGTCATCCGATCCTTGGGCGTCCTGCACAACATGCCGCAGCGTGTTGAGCATAAGCATACCCTTATCGTATATATCTCCACTTACTTCAGCATTGACGCCATAGGCTCCAATCATGGGCGCCTTGTTCTCTATGCCGGGTTTTTTGGCGTTGACATAGTTCTGGGCTGTCTCATACCCGTGCATGCACTCTACGTACAACGACTCGCTGTACGTACAAAAGCCCTCGTGAATCCACAGGTCAGCCATGTCGGCACAGGTGACACTATTGCCCCACCATTCGTGGCCGGTTTCGTGGATAATCATGTAGTCAAAAGTCATCCCAATGCGGGAAATGTCGTAACCGGCGTAGCCGGTTTTGTACCCGTTGCCGTAGGCGATTCCGCTCTGGTGTTCCATGCCCAAATAGGGCGTTTCAATGAGCGCAAAACCGTCTTTGAAAAAAGGATAAGGGGCAAAGTACTCCTCGTAACAGGCCATCATTGGACCCACTTGTGCAAAATGGGCTTGCGCTTTTTCAAGGTTCGGGCGAAGGACGTAGTAGTCCAGGGGCAACTTTCCGGCAACACTATAAAAGGTGTCGCTGAAATGCACGTAATCACCTATGTTCAGCGAAACATTGTAGTTGTTAATCGGATAGCTGATGAACCAATTAAACCGGGTGTAGCCGTTTTCTGCGGGGGTCTGCCCTCTCGGGGTTCCGTTGCCCACAAAAACCAGCCCTTCCGGCACGCGAACGCTTACTAACATGGAATCTGGCTCGTCAGCGGGGTGGTCCTTGTTGGGCCACCACAAGCTGGCGCCAATCCCTTCGCATGAAACACCAATCCAGGGATTGCCAGCGCCGTCTTCTTTCCAGGTAAAACCGCCGTCCCAGGGGGCATTGGCCGCCGCTATGGGCTCGCCGCCGTAGTACAGGGTCATTTCCGAAAGAGTCCCTGGCTGAAGGGGTGCTTCAAGATTTACAAAAACCGCATTGCCCTGACGAGTAAAGGCCAGGTTTTTTCCTGCGGCGTCAGCAATTCGATGCAGGTTCATGTTTTCAAACAAATCCACTTGGAGGCGCTCGGTGGGCTCCACAACGTTGTACAACATCCGATTGCTGCCTTCTATCGTGCGGTTTACCGGGTCCAAGGTCAGATCGAGGTGGTAAAACAGCACATCGTAACAGGTGCGCTCGGGGCGAAGCGCCCCTCGCAAAGAGTCGGCTTGGTTGTAGGTTTCCTGATCGTTGCTGTGCGCCAGGAGTTCTTCGCCCGAAAAAAACAGCAGAAAAACTGCGAGAAACGCGCTGGACAAGGTTTGTAGGTGCCTCAAGCAAATAGTGTTTGGTAGAGATTACGGGTGGATTCGGCCTGCTAGCCTGTCGGCTTGCTAAGATTCTGGAGTTAGCCCAGCCCTCAGCCTTTTGCCAAAATTACAGCAAGGCTTGGGCCAAAACACACCGACCGGCTCAGCCTTGTGTTAAGAGAAGGCGTGGCTAGTGTAAACCCTGCGTAAAGCCAGCGTAAATTGTCCTAATTTTCGGCCGCCATGCCTCCTCCATTCGCCGGCTCTTGCGCTAGACTTTTTCCAAAGATGACCACCTGGGCCTGGACCGGGATGTTGGCCCTGTTGTTTCTGGCAGTCTCTTGTGAAGAAGGTCCTGGCGGGACTGCGGGCATCGCCGGAAAGGTGCTTGTTCAGCAGTACGATTTGTATGGAAACCTTTTTGCGGAGTACCCCGCCGCCGATGAGCGGGTGTTTCTGGTCTATGGCCAGGACAGCATCGTGGGCGATGAAGTCCGGACCCATTTCAGCGGCTCTTACCGCTTTGACTTTTTGCGCAAAGGGATGTACACGGTCTACGTGCTCTCGCCTTGCCTGAGCTGTCCGGGCGGCGAACAAGCCGTGACTGCCGAACTGGAAATCACGCAAAGCGGCAAGCTTACCGAAGCCCCGGTGCTCTACCTCCGATTGGAATGAGCGCATGGAAAGATGTGCTTGCAGGCATGGCTCCAATGTCGTTGGAGGAAATGGATTCCATAAGCCTGCTCAACCGACAGGATACCAAATACGCTTTTCCGCTAGCGCAATTGGGCGAAGTGCTCTTGCGCACTGCACCGCATTACCGCGTTTTGGAAACTGATGCGGGGCGGCTTCTCGGCTACCAGAACCGCTACTTCGATACCCCGACGTTCAAACTTTTTTTGGATCACCACAACGGCAAACGCAACCGCTACAAGTTTCGCTACCGCCTTTACGTGGATTCAAACTTGTGCTTTTTTGAACGCAAGTTCAAAAACAGCAAAGGCCGGACGTTGAAAAAACGCGTTGTCGTTCCCGAATTCACAAACCACCTCAACCAGCCTGGAATTGCCGAGATCCTACAGCTTACTCCGTACAGTGCACAGGACCTGATGCCGGTATTGGACTTGGATTTCCATCGTTTTACCTTAGCCAGCCATGCTATGAACGATCGCTGCACGTTCGATTTGGGGCTGAGTATTCACAGGCAAGGACGCAGTGTTCACTTCCCAGAACTGGTCATTTGTGAAATCAAGCAAGGCCAGTTCAGCCGCAACAATCCGCTGGTTCGGGCATTAGAAAGTTTGCACATCGCTCCGCTTTCACTGAGCAAATACTGCCTGGGTATGCTCTACCTGCAACCGGGAATTCGCTACAATCGCTTTAAAGAAAAAACGCTCCGCCTTCAACGCATTACGACCATCGCTCATGCTTAACCTCCTTCTTCAATCCGACTTTCCAGACCAGACGCTCCGCTTTTTGGGCATCAAGCTTTTTGATGAAGATTTCTGGCCCCTGCTGATTCGTTTCACGTTTAACTTTCTGGTGTTGATCATTATGGTTCGCTACCTGTATTACCGCAAGCCTGGTGATCGGGACTTTGCTTTTACGTTTTTAATATTTAATCCACTTATTTTCTTTGTATGCTACCTGATGAGCAGCGTCAAACTGGAAATTGGGTTTGCCTTTGGGTTGTTTGCCGTGTTCAGTGTTCTTCGCTACCGCACGCTGACCATACCAATTAAAGAAATGACGTATTTGTTTGCGGTAATTACCATTGCCGTAATTAATGCGCTCACCACCAAAAAAGTCAGCTATACCGAATTGCTGTTTACCAACTTCAGCATTATCGCGTTGCTGGCTTACCTGGAATACGCCTGGTACAGCCACGCGCTAAAAACGACGGAAGTGCAGTATGAGGTCATTGAAAACATCCGACCGGAGCATCACGAACGCCTGCTCGAAGACCTCCGGCTGCGCACGGGCCTGCCCATTGAGCGGTATGAAATTCTCCGCACCGATTTTTTGCGCGATACCGTCCGCCTGAAAGTGTACTACAAGGATGAGGAGAGCTAAGTGGGGCTATTGGGCGGTGTTTGCTCTGGTTCTGGTCTTTGGTATGCCCTTTGCGGTGGCACAGGAAAGCGAAGCCCTTCCCCAGGAAGGCAGGGTCTGGATAGGCGCTGCCTGGGAAATCTGGTTGCACAAAGACTGGAACCTGAAAGTGGAACAGCAACTCCGTCTTGAGGCCGAGGGCCGGCGATTTCAATCCACCTTTAGCGAGGTGCAGGTGGAGTACGAATTGGGCAAAAACGGCGCTTTATTTCAGGAGTTTCGCTATTCGTTCAGGCCCAACAGCCAGAACCTGCGGTCTGCGACTGGAATTTCCTGGCTGGTGCTGGATGCTAAACCCTGGTCCGTCAAACTGCAAGGCAAAGCTCAACACGACTTCATCCCGGATGGTCCGGACGAAGGGTATTGGCGCAGCAAAGGGCAGGTTCGCTACCGGGTCAACAAACGTTGGTCGGTCGATGCAGGGCTGGAAAACTGGAGTGCAGCCTACCCCTTGCTTCTGGCTTCGTCGCGGATAAGAACCGGCGTGGGCGTGAGTTTTGACCGCAAGAAGAACGACATCAGCCTTGGTTATTCTTATGACCGCTCCCTGAGCGGTGTGTTGGACAACACCGGAGTTGCGCATCTATTTACTTTGCAGTACACTCGCAAACAGAAGCAAAGGCTAAAAGGTTAGTTTTCACCTTTGCAAGGTCCCCGTACCTTTATACCCATGGCCCACCCTCTCCCCGCCTCTATCGACACCTCGCTAACGACTATGTTCGGGATCCGCTACCCGATCATTATGGCCCCCATGTTTTTGGTCTCTGACGCCAACATGGTCATTGCCGCCCTTAAGGCGGGCATAACTGGGGCCATCCCGGCCCTAAATTGGCGCAGCGACGAAGCCATGCGCAAGGATCTGGAGCACATTCGCCGGGAGGCTCCCGGACCAATCGGCATCAACCTGATTGTGAACAAATCCAATTTCAAGCTGGCCCAACAATTGCAAACCTGCGTGGATTTACAGGTGGAGTACATCATCACCTCGCTCGGCTCTCCGGCAGATGTCATTGAAGCCTGTGCGCCCAAGGGCATAAAGGTGTTCTGCGACGTGGTGGATGAGGCCTACGCTCAAAAAGTGGAAGCGCTCGGCGCCGATGCTTTAATTGGCGTGAACCGCGAAGCGGGTGGTCATGCAGGTCCGCGTCCGGCTTCGGAACTCATTCCGGCGCTTGTGCGGGCGTCTCGCCTTCCGGTAATTTCTGCCGGAGGGGTTGGTCGGGGCGATCAACTGGCGGCCGTGCTTGACCTGGGGGCCTGCGGCGTGTCGATGGGCAGTCCGTTTATCGCCACTGTTGAGGCACCCGTATCGGAAGAATACAAGCAAGCCTGTGTGGACTATGGTGCCCGGGACATCGTTATGACGACCCGCCTGTCGGGCTCCCCTTGCACCATCATCAACACACCTTACGTGGAGAAAATCGGAACCCAGCAAAACAAGCTGGAAGCTTTTCTCAACAAGAACCGGCAATTCAAAAAAATAGCCAAGGCGCTCACCTTTTACAAGGGAATGAAAGCGCTGGAAAAAGCAGCTTTTAGCGCTACATACAAAACCTTGTGGTGCGCCGGGCCCAGCATTGAGTACGTAGATGCTATTCGCCCTATTGAAGCCGTGGTCCAGCGGCTCGTGGCCGAGTATGCCGAAGCCCAAACAGGCGTTGTGGCGAGTCGGTAAGCCCTTGGCCCGAAAAACCCTGATGAGCAAAAATGCCGTGCGGACGGCCAGCGAGGCCTCCCTTGCCCCCCACCCCCCAAAACTGGCCATTTTATGACCTGGTTAAGGAGATAATCCCCCCAAAAACGCGTCAAATGTTGGGTGAATTTGGTATACTTGCGGACCAATTTTAGGGTTCTTATGAGCAATCTTCCCTTAACACTGCTTAAACTCAGTCTGGCCGCTTTGGTCGTTTTTCTCGGCTACCGATTCTACGCCGATTTGCGCGGCCCGATCGTGTTTACCAAAGAAAGTGCGCTGCGAGATGAAGCTGTCGTTGTAAAGCTTGAGAAAATCAAGCAGGCCCAAGACGCCTATTACCGGGTTACCGGGCGCTATACAGACAGCTTTGACTCGTTGTTGATTGTTTGCCTGCGCGACAGTTTTACCATGCAGAACGAGCAGTTAATTCTTCGGGATAAGTACGACCCGGCCGTGCACGGCAAAAATCCGCAGGTTTACGGCGACACCACCAAATACCGGATCGTGAACACGTATCAAGTGGCCATCCGGGACTCGCTGTTCAGCCGCCTCAAATACCCGGTAGAAGATATTTCGTTGATTCCCTTTGGTGAAGGCAAGCGTTTTCACATGGCAGCCAGTGTCGTTGAAGCGGCTGGGGGCCGTTATAAAGTGCCAACTTACGAAGTCACCGCCCCTAAAAAGTACTACTACAAGGGGCTGAATAAAGACTATTTTGACCCGATGGCCGGTTACCAACTCGGCTCGGTTACAGACGCCAACACCGACATTTACCCCTCCCCTTCCGTCTACTACCCAGACTGACCGATGGTGGGTTTTCGCCGCCATGGATCAGCCTGATGCTTTTTCCCCTTCTGGACGGATCGAGGATGAGAGTTTTGACCGGAACTTCACCCGAAACTGTACCCTTTGCCTACTCCTGTTGCCGCACAGGTTAGCGTACGCCGTGTATGATGAGGACCGGCGCAAGTTCACCGTCAACCACGCACTTTATCTGCAGAGCGATCAGGAACATGCTCAATACCTCAGCGGAATCCGCGCCCTCATTTCCGCCGATGATTTGCTGCACTTGCCCTTTCAGTCGGTCCTGGTTGGCGTTGGCAGTCAGCCGGTGGCTTTGGTTCCAACCGCACATTACAACGACAAAACGCCGGGCGTTTTCGCAGCGTTGCAAGCCCCGCTTCTTCCCGCCGATGTGCTGCGGGTAGATCCTTTGCCCTCGCTCGGTGCAATGCTCGAATACCCGGTAGATGCGGCACTCGTGCAGTATTTGGAGAACACCTTCGCCAACTGCCGCCTGTTCCACGCGCACACTCCATTATTGTTGGGCCTGGAGCGCGAGCGGCCGGACCGGGGGGACGTGGCCTACCTCTTTTTTCAGCGTCAGTTTTTTACCCTGACGGTTTTTCGCGATGGCTCACTGTTGTACGTCAACTCCTTCTCGTTTTTTTCGGGCGAAGACTTTCTGTACTACGTGCTGCTGGTTTGCGAAGAGCTGCAACTGGACCGCGAGCTCACGCCCTTCGTGCTTTTGGGCGAAGTGCTCCGGGAATCCGCCGCATTTGTGTCCGCCCAACCCTACCTGGGCAACCTGCAATTTGGCCGGCGGCCAAGAGGCTTCCGCTACAACCGCGCCATCCGGGCGTTGCCCGGGCAGTTTTTCTACAACCTTTTCGCCATGCAGTTATGCGCATTATAGGCGGTAAACTTAAGGGACGGCGCTTTGTGCCGCCGGACAAAATTCCGGCGCGGCCCACCACCGATTTTGCCAAAGAAGGGCTGTTCAACGCACTGAACAATGTTTGGGATTTTGGCGAGGTTCGTTTTTTGGATCTCTTTGCCGGTACTGGCAACCTGAGTTACGAATTTGGTTCCAGGGGCTGCCTATCCATCACCTCGGTGGAGCAGGATGCCCGTCTGGCCCGCTTTATCCGGGAAAATGCGATCGAGTACAAGCTTCCGATCCAGGTCCTGCAAATGGATGTGTTCCAGTTTCTGCAGCGCAGTCGGGAACAGTTCCAGATCATCTTCGCCGGTCCGCCTTACCCCTTGCCGGAACTCGGGGGAATTCCCGATACATTGTTTGCGGCGAACGTGCTCGCACCCGGGGGTTGGTTCATTCTGGAACACAATCCCCACCATAAATTTGAGCAGCATCCGCGATTTTACCGGTCGCGCAAGTATGGAACCACCATCTTCAGCATCTTTGAGCAGCCTGAGCAGTCGGAACTGCCTGATCAGGCTGAACTACCCGAGCAAATCCAACTGCCCGAGTAATTCCAGCAGCAACGCAAGCCTAAACGCATAACCCTTGAGCAAGCCCCTGCACAAAATCGCCATCTTTCCGGGATCCTTTGACCCGATTACCATTGGTCACGTGGACATTATTCGCCGCTCCGTGGATTTGTTCGACCAGTTGATCATTGCAGTGGGGATAAATTCGCGTAAAAAATATTATTTTCCGTTAGATGTTAGACTGGAATGGCTTCAGTTGCTCTTTCAGGACGATGAGCGCATTAAAGTGGCGCAGTACGAGGGTTTGACCGTTGATTTTTGCGAAACTGTGGGTGCGCATTACATCATCCGAGGAATAAGATCTTCTGCGGATTTTGAATATGAAAAAGTTATAGCCCAAGTTAACCGCGATGTTTCCGGGACTGATCTTGAGACCATCCTCATGCTCAGCCGGCCAGAGTATAGCCACATTTCCTCCACCGTTGTCAAAGAGATCATTTTGGGCGGGGGCAATTACACCTCCTTTGTGCCAGCGGTGGTGCGGGTCAATTCTCCTCTATAAAGTGCAGGCAGAACTGTACGCTGATCTTAGGATTTGCCGCTATCCAGTTCGCACTTTTTACACACATGGTTTAAGAAAGTCCGGAAATCACCCCGTCGGCATCAAATTTCATTTGGGCAGCTGCAGGCACTTTAGGCAGGCCGGGCATGCGCATGATGTCGCCGGTAATGGGAACCAGAAAGCCTGCGCCAGCCGAAATTTCGATTTCGCGCACCGTCAATTCAAAGCCTTCCGGACGTCCCAGTTTTTTGGGATCATCGGAAAGTGAATACTGTGTCTTGGCCACGCAAATAGGCAGGTGTTCCAAGCCGAGCCGCTGGATGCGTTTGAGATCAGCCTTTGCTTTTGCTGCGTAGGTAACCAAGCCAGCACCGTAGATTTTTCGGGCGATTGCGCCAATTTTGTCCATGACGGAGTCTTCCAGTGCATAAGCCGGTGTAAAAGTGCCCGATGCAGACTCCGCCGCACGAACAACGGCCTCGGCTAAAGGAGTCATGCCGGCTCCACCCTTTTCCCAGCCTTCGCCAATTTCAGCCTCCACACCCAACTCCCGGCAGCGCTTTTGCACCAGGGCAAGTTCTTCGGGGGAATCGGAGGCAAAACGGTTGAGCGACACTACGGCTGGAACACCGAAGTGTTGAAGGTTTTCAAGGTGCTTCTCCAGGTTGGGAAGCCCTGCAGCCAGTGCGTCCAAATCGGGCTCGCGCAAGGCGGTCAGCGCCTTTCCACCGTGGTACTTAAGGGCCCGAATCGTTGTGGTTAACACGGCGGCATGCGGTGCAAGGCCAGCAGCCCGGCACTTGATGTCAAAGAATTTTTCGCCGCCCAGATCCGCGCCAAAACCGGCCTCCGTGACCACATAATCCGACCAGGAAAGCCCCATTTTGGTGGCTAGAATCGAGTTGGTTCCTTGGGCGATATTGGCGAAAGGACCGCCGTGCAAAATAGCCGGGTTGCCCTCAAGCGTCTGCACCAGGTTGGGTTTGATAGCTTCCTGCAGCAGTATGGTCATCGCGCCTTCGGCCTGTAAATCGCGGGCATAGACCGCTTGTTTATCGTAGGTGTCGCCAAGGTAGATATTGCCCAGACGCGTTTGAAGGTCGGCCAGGTCGCTGCACATGCAGATAATGGCCATGATTTCTGAAGCGGCAGTGATGTTGAAACCGGCTTCGCGGGGAACCCCACTCGTTTTTCCCCCAAGTCCGGTTACGATGTTGCGCAAACTGCGGTCGTTCATGTCCATGACCCGTTTCCAAACCACAGTGCCCGGGTCCAGATCCGGCGCTGAGGCGCGCTGGTAAATGTGGTTGTCAATGAGGGCGGCAAGCAGGTTATTGGCTTTTTCAATGGCCGAAAAATCGCCTGTAAAGTGGAGGTTGATGTCCACCATGGGAATGACTTGCGAATACCCGCCTCCGGCAGCGCCCCCTTTTACGCCGAAAACCGGACCTAAGCTGGGTTCGCGCAACACAACGCATGCGCGTTTGCCAATTTTGTTCAAGCCTTCTGTCAACCCGATAGAGGTGGTGGTTTTCCCCTCGCCCGCCGGTGTTGGGGTAATGGCTGACACCAGGATCAGTTTGCTTTTTGCAATGTGTTCCGGCCGCAACAGATGAAGGGGCAATTTGGCCTTGTTGTGGCCGTAATGCTCCAGATATGATGGGGAAAAACCTAGCGCGTCCGCAATCTCGGACATGGGTTTTGGCGTGGCTTGCAGCGCAATTTCCAGGTCAGAAGGTACGGGTTGTGCCATGAGTATTAGGATTCCTCGAGATGGGTTTCCAGGGCCAGCAGGCCGGCCGCCTGAAAAACATCAAGAATGTTAGGGTACGTATTTTCAAGGCGCTCGGTAAGTTTGGCTGGCCCTGTCCAGCGCACCCGGGTTATTTGTTCGGCTGCCTGAGGCACCAGCTTTTTTTTGCCCGGAGCTTGCATCGTGTACCAATGGGTGCATTTGAGCACCCTCACCTTGCGCTCCGTGTATACGTGGAAGGTCTCCAGCAATTTTTTGCCGAGCACCAATCCGTCTACTCCTGTTTCCTCTTCCACTTCGCGCAATGCGGCCTGTGCCGGTTTTTCTCCGGGATCCGACTTGCCTTTGGGTAGGTCCCAGCGGCCCTTGCGCTCAATCATTAATATCTTGCCTTTAGGGTTGCTGACCAGACCACCAGCGGCCTGGATCACCTTAAACATTCGGAAAAAGTGCTCCCGCACCTTGCTCAAATCTTTGCCATAAATCGTCAGGCTGTCGAACAAATGATCGTGCTCCATAAGCCAGAGCGCTCGATTAACATCGCCAAGTCGGGTATAATATATTGCAGGATGTGTTCGGGACCATGCCGCATCTGCGTCAGTCCGCTTGCCTTTGCGAAGGAACACCGGCCTTCCGTCGACATAAATACGAATTGAGGTACCAGCCATATATCGGAAGGCGGCTAAAGGGCCAAACACTAAGCCTGGCGAGCTAAGCGTGCCCGCCTGGAACCAAAAGTACAAAAGGAAGCGGGCAAAGCAGCGTACTTTTGCCCCAAACGAAACAACCCTTTTTTCAACGAAATTCACCCTTATGAAGTCCTTCACTTCCCTTACGTTGGCGCTGGCTCTGCCAGTACTGCTGCACGCACAAGTTAAATTCCCTGCGCCAAGCCCCGCTTGCCAAATCAAACAGACCATCGGGTTAACCGATGTCAACGTGGAATATTCACGTCCCTCCGCGCGCGACCGCAAAGTTTTCGGCGATGTGGTGCCCTATGGCGAAATATGGCGCACCGGTGCGAATGCTTCCACCAAAGTCAGCTTTAGCCAGGACCTTAAAGTAGGTGGTCAGGACGTTCCCGCTGGCACCTATGCGCTTTACACCATTCCCGGTCAAAACTCCTGGACCATCATTTTGAACAAGAACCTGACCTATTGGGGTACCCCGGACAAATACGACATGGCTGAGGAGCAGTGCCGCTTTACGGTGACACCTGCTAAATTGACGGAGAAGGTAGAAACCTTTACCATTCTGCCGACCCATTTGCGCGATGACAAAGCCAACCTGAGCCTACTTTGGGAAAACACTGCGGTGCACATTCCGCTGGAATTGGGCACGGCTGCCACGGTAATCAAAGAACTGGACAAAGCCTTGGCCGGACCGGACGGTCGTTTCTACTACCAGGCTGCCCGCTACTACCTGGATACCGACACGGAGATGGACAAGGCCATGGAGTACATCAGCATCGCTGTCAACGAGAAGAAATACGACCAATTTTTTGTACTGCGCACCATGGCGCTGATCCAGGCTAAAAAAGGCGACTACAAAGGCGCTATTGCCACCGCTAACCTATCCACGGAAAAAGCACAGGTCGATGGAAACATGGAGTACGTTCGCATGAACGAAGCTTCCATTAAAGAATGGTCCGCGAAATTGTAGGATTCTCTTTAGGAGTACCCTTTATAGTCCGCTACCAGAACAGCAGCGTCTTTACGGACCCTGCTGTTCTGTTTCGCGGTCCAGCACTGGCTCGCCACCTTCTTCAGGCAACAAGAATGGCTCATCTGGAAAAATCATATTGAATAACGCACTCAGCCCGATCACCAAAAAGCACCCAATCGGCACCAGCCAAAGGAAGGTCAGTTTGGAGTAGCCCGCTTGGTTCATCCAAAAAAGAACGATCACCGAGGCCTGAGCCAACAGCGCGGCATAAAAGACCGCCCTTGCCCCGGTTTTCTTAAAGAAAAACGCCACCGCGAAAATGCCCAGCACGGTGCCATAAAAAATAGAGCCCACAATGTTTACCGCCTCAACCAAGTTGTCAAACAGGCTGGCCATGCTGGCAAAAGCCAGCGCAATCAATCCCCAAACCAACGTAAGCCATTTGGACATGCGCAAGTAATGCGCATCACTTCGTCCGCGGATCAGCGAACGCCGATAAAGGTCAACCATCGTTGCCGTGGCCAGGGCGTTGATTTCCGAAGCAGTGGACGACATGGCCGCAGAGAAAATAACAGCCAGCAACAAGCCCACCAAGCCTATGGGTAAGTAGTCGGTAACAAAGGTTATGAACACATAATCACTGTCCAGCGTGTTCAGCGATTTATCGGCGCGTTTGATCATCGCCTTAACTTCCTCCCGCACCAGGCTGTCCTCTTGTGCGTGTGCCCGAACAGCCCGCAAGGCCTCCTGCTCCCCTGGTGAATTTCCAGCAGCCCGGGCAGCCACAAACTGACTTACTGCTTCTGATCGCGCCGCAAACACGGCATCGTAACGCTCTTGCCACTGATTCAACGAATCCGCGTAGGGACGCCGACCGTCCACCTCCAGGGACGAAATTTTGCGGAGGTTCGCATCGTTGAAATGGATCGGAGGCTTTTCGAACTGAAAAAATACGAAGACGAGCAGGCCCACAAACAACACAAGCACTTGCATCGGTACTTTGATGATGCCGTTGAACAGCAAGCCCAGCCTGCTTTCTGTGAGGGTTCGCCCACTCAGGTAGCGTTGAACCTGGCTTTGATCCGCCCCAAAATAAGACAGGAACAAAAAGGTGGACGCAAATAGGCCCGACCATATGTTGTAGCGGTTCTCAAAACTAAATTCCAAGTCAATGAGCTCAAGTTTGCCGAGCTGGCCGGTGAGGCTCAGCGCATCGCTCATCCCGACTCCCGCAGGCAATTGCCGGAACAGAATAATGGCGGCGATAAACATGCCCCCCAAAATGACAATCATTTGCTGCTTCTGTGTCTGGGAAACCGCGTTGGTGCCACCGGACACCGTATAAATGATGACCAGGCCCCCCATGGCCAAATTCGTGATGCCCAATGGCCAGCCCAGAATGGCGGAAAGGATGATGGCCGGCGCGAAAATGGTAATGCCGGCAGACAGCCCGCGCTGCAACAAAAAAATCAATGCTGTCAGCGTGCGGGTGCGCAAATCAAAACGCGTTTCCAAAAACTCGTAGGCCGTGTAAACCTTGAGCCGGTAAAACTGCGGAATCACAAACGCCGCCAGAATAACCATAGCAATTGGCAGGCCAAAGTAAAATTGGGCAAAGCCCATTCCGCTTTCATATGCCTGGCCTGGCGTGGATAAGAACGTGATGGCACTGGCCTGCGTGGCCATAATGCTCAGACCGATGGTCCACCATTTCAACTCCCGATCGCCGAGCAGGTAACTCTCCGTACTGGACACCTTCCGGGTCTTCCACATGCCGTAAACGGCAATCACCAATAGGGTTCCAATTAACACCAGCCAATCAATCCAATGCATAGGCGCGCCGTAAAATCAGTCTTTGTGAATAAAAGGTGCTTCTAAAAAAGATTTAAGAACCAGACCAGTAGCGGCCAAACAGCCAGAAACCGATAATCAGTAAAGCGTGCACCACCAACACGACGGTGTACATGCGGCGCCAGGTCCCTAAAACCGGCGGCGGTTCCAACTCTGACAAAAATGCTTGACCAGGCTTTTTTTCGGGGGAAGGGCTGCGCGTCATGAGCAAAGGTTTGGCGATCATCAACCAACGAAACTTCGATCGGGCTTGTTGAGGAATCAGGTTGTTGGCAAGCTTCAAGCCTGTTTAGTGGCCGAGCGAGAGCAGGTTCGCGAAAAGCCGAAATGCGCCCGGTACACCGTTCGGCAATTGCCTGAAAAAGGAGTACCCGGTGTAAACATACCAGCCTTTGCCGTAAGGGGCCACCAACAATCCACCGGACAACAAATCTTCGCCGCCGTCTTGTGCAGCCAACAAAGGAGTATAGCTGGCGTCCCAGGTTTCGGCAAAGTACAACCCGCGCTCCTGCACCCAACCTTGAAAATCGGAACTGCTCAGGCTATTTGGGCTGCTCAATGCCGGGTGATCCGCAGCGAGCAATTGCACCGCTGCCTCCTCTTCCGTAACCCTTCCCCGGCCCAACGCAATCGGGTAAGGCCCCAGATTTTCGGACACCAACCCGCGGTTTATGTTGTACTGCACCAGGTAGGTTCCGCCGTTTTCTACGAATTGCATCAGACCCTCTTGCGCGCCCAACAGCGCATCGCGGGTATTGTAGGCCCGCACTCCTGCCACTACTGCATCAAAACGGCCGAGGCGCTCGGCCAATCCCTCGGGTCTTAGATCAGCATCTTCCAGCAGCGTCACCGTGCAGCCGATGTCGCGCAAGGCCGCGGGAATTTCATCCCCAGCGCCCATAATATAACCTATGTTACGGGATTCGATAGCCAAATCCAATTTGGCCAGGCGGGTCATCGCAGGCCGCAACAGCGTTTGCGTCGGGATGTGTTCGTAAGCCACGGTCTCTTGCGAAAAAGGATAGCGTTTCCCATCAATTTCCAACGCCAGAAAGAGGTCGGCTGTTTGGTTGCCGGGAGGTGGAACGACCTGGAATTCCAGCACCTTCTCCTGGCCTTTTTTAGCCAGTTGAAACGACGGGTCACCGCTTGCCGACCAACCTTCGGGCCAACGGACGATAACCCTTCCCCCGACCTGATCCCGGTTAGCGCGCACGCTGACCCGCACGCTTTCCGGTCCATTGCCGCTAAACAGAAAAACCGGGCGCTCGGCGGCGATCACCGCTGGCGGCACTAATTCAAAAGCCTGGTAGACCTCGCCGCGCTCCGGATCGTTTTCCTTGTAGACCACTGGAAAGCGCAGGGGAAGCAAGGTACCAGCCACCTTAATCACTGCAGTCACGGTTAGCGGACGAGGGCTCTCCGACTGCCCGCGCAGCGTTTGATCGGTGACCTGAAACAGGCCCAGCGTGCCAGGTTCCTGCAGCCAATAGGCCGTCGAAAATGCTAAATCATCGGGCAGTTTTAAGACCATCGAGGTCTTCCAGCCCACATTGGCCGCAAGCGGTTGCGGAAGCTTTTCCACCTGTTCAAGCGCGCGCGCGCTGGCATCCATTAACTGAATACTTTCCAGGCTAAACGCCGCAGCACTGCGCTGTACCACCTCCAATTGAATGCGCACAGAATCACCTGGGCTGGCCAGTGGCTCATTGGCTACCGCTTCCGCCCACAGCCCCAAACATTGCCGGATCAGTTCGGCGGTTTCGCTGCGTTTTTTGGCCACTCGTGGATCACTTTCGAGCGGTTGCATAAGCTTCCAGGCCTCCAGGAGTGCCGGTACGGCTGCCTCCGGTTTTTCCGGGCGAAAAGCCTCCGATGCCCTGCGCAACGCTTCGTTTACAGCCGATCCTCCGTTCAACCGCAACCAACTGATGTCCAAGCCGGCAAAAGGGTCGCCTTGGGGAACGGTTTGCGAAGCTGGCAAATCCCCTCCTGCCGACGCTGCGCCCAGCACCTGCCCGGGCACAGGCATGGGCATAGGCATGGGCACCCCGTCCAGAAATTCCAGGTAGTCCAAATCGCTGCCGCGGCTGCCCGTGGAGCCAAATCCTTGGCAGCGGTGCATGCTGCGGCTGCGCGCGGCAACCTCCGTGTAACTCAAACCCCGCAAAGGGTTGTACGTTCCCGGATCAACGGCGATCAACCCTGATTTGTCGGCTTTCTGAAAGGCTTCCTGGCTCCCGTAGAACCACCAGGAAGTGTTGAAAAAAATCCGCGAAGCCTGCCAGGGCTCCACTTCGGTCAATTGCTCCGGATACGCTTTGGGATCAGCCGCCAGCGTGAAGGCTTCCAGCGCGAGCACCGCAGACGCCGTGTGGTGCCCATGCGTCGTTCCAGGCGTGCGGTGGTTAAACCGGTTCACGATAATGTCCGGGCGTGTTTTGCGGATGCTCCAAACCAAATCTCCGAGCACCTCATCGCGGTCCCAAATGGCCAGGGTTTCATCCGGGTGTTTGCTGTAGCCAAAATCGTTGGCACGGGTGAACATTTGTTCACCGCGATCTACCCCGCGCGCGCGCAGCAATTCCTGGGTGCGCAGAACCCCTAGCAACTCGCTCATTTCCGGCCCAATCAGGTTTTGACCACCGTCGCCGCGAGTCAGGCTCAGGTAGGTAGTGGTGACTTTGCGTTCCCCCGCCAGCCACGCGATCAGCCGGGTGTTTTCATCATCCGGGTGCGCGGCCACAAAAAGTGCGGAGCCCAGCACCCGCAGCCGCTCTAACTGCTCGCGCAGGTCAGCCGCACCGGCTTGTTGGGGGTGGTTATACGGGTAAACGGGCTGCGCCTGGATCCAGAACGGGGCGCTGAACAATGCGCAGGACAACAGGCGTGCCCATTGTCTGGCGAGTGTGTGTAGTCGGTTTGCGGTTTGCATCGGGCAAAGGGGGTCGGTCTGGGCAAAGGGGGTCGGTCTGGGCAAAGGGGCAGCATCGCGCTCCCCTGCCTAGGGGCAAAGATGCTGAAATCAGCCGCAATCCGGCCCGGATCCATTTCCTAGCTTTGCCTCCATGAATGCAGCAGTAGTCCGAAATGCAGAAACGGCGGCATCAATAGCCGGTTTATTGCTCGATTTGGGTGCCGTTCGTCTGCGCCCTGAAGAGCCTTTTACTTGGGCCTCCGGTTGGAAAAGCCCCATTTACTGCGACAATCGACTGCTGCTGTCCTCGCCCGAAGCACGACGGATGGTGCGCGACGCCTTGGCTGCTCAATGCCGGGAATCTTTCCCTTGGGCAGCTTGCGTGGCCGGGGTTGCAACGGCAGGCATTGCTCATGGTCTGTTGGTGGCAGAGGCACTGGACTTGCCCTTTGTGTATGTTCGTGCACAGGCAAAAGCCCACGGAATGGGCAACCGCATTGAAGGCAAACTCGCTCCGGGCACGGCCACACTGGTGGTCGAAGATCTGGTCAGTACGGGCGGCAGCAGCCTTCAGGCCGTGGAAGCCTTAAGGGACGCCGGCGCAGAAGTGCTCGGCCTAAGCGCGATATTTACATACGGATTTGCCAAGGCAAATGAGGCCTTTTCGCTGGCATCCTGTCCCTGGTTTGCGCTTTGTGACTACCCGCACCTGCTTAAGGAAGCCGTCAAACGCGGGCAGATCAGCGCGGAGGTGCAGGACTCTTTGCAAGTTTGGCGCAGCGATCCTGCAGGCTGGCAAGGGTAAAACCTGCTTTGCGATGCCCTTAGTTGCCCACCCCGGTTGCGGCTAGCTCATAGGCTTCATCGTAGTCCAGCGTGAGCAGGCGCCAGTCAAACTTCTCGCTGAAGTCTTCCAACTGGTTGCGCAAAATGGTCCGGTAGCGGCCAGTTGTTTTTACGAATTCAAAGAGAAAGCGCGCCAGGTCATCAGCGGCCTGGTCGTCGCTACGACGGTGGCGCCGAAGCACGAATACGCCCGTTTCTTCCCGCCCTGCGCGCATGGCCTGCACATATTTACCAAACCCGGATAGATCAGAGGTAACAGCCGGAACTCCGCGCGCAATGCATTCCAATGGCGTATAGCCCCAAGGCTCGTAGTAACTGGGGAAGATGCCCAGATGACAGCCGCGAACAAATTGGCCGTAATCCATGCCGAACAGCGGGCTGGTAGAAGTGATAAAATCCGGATGGTACACCACCTTAACCTTGTCGAGCGGGCTATTGACTAAAGGCGCCGCACGCAAAGCGTGCAGGACCTCGTCGTTTTGATCGTCCACGAGGTTGTGGGTCACTACAATGGGCCAGCGTTTGGATTTCCAGCTTTGGATGGTCCTGCGGTAGCGCAATTTCCAGTAGTCGTCTACCAGGTCGTTGAGCTGGGGCAGCCGGTGATCTTCATCCGATGCTGCGGCTGCGTAAAAAAGCCTTTCGCCCAATTGCTCGGTGATGGCCTCCGTGTTCCGGCGAATTTCTTCCAGAATGCCGCGCGCTTCCAGCACGTCGGGATTGATGGAATAGGTGGGCCGCTTGGTGATGAAAAAGCACACCACCGTTTTCTCAATTCCAGCCTCTGACATAAGCTTGTTCAGGCGGCTCAGCGCTTCTAAGGTCAGGTCATAGCCCTTGTTTCTGTATTCGTATCGTCCCGAGGTAAAGAAGTACAGCGTTTTTTTCAGGTCAAAGCCATAACTCTGGAAGAAATGCCCCAGGATGAACTGGTGAATCTTTTCCTTGTAGTTGTCGTGGCGAACCTGCACTTCGTGGTTGGTAGCAAATCGATCGATGTTCAGGCCGTTTGGCGTAACCTTGTGAGGCTTTCGGCCCAACAGATGCTCACATTCCAGACCGGTGATTTCACTCACGGTGGTGAAAATCGTGGCCGCTTTGGCACTCTGCTTCTCGATACCGTGGATAGCGCTGAGACCAAACCGGGCAGCCTCTGCGCTGTCGTCGTAGTCGGCCAGGTGATCGTAAAACTGCGGGTCGTGCATAGCCAGAACCCGGCCTAGCATGGTGGCGTGGGTGGTGAAAATGGTTCGAATAGGCAACTTGTCCAACGCACAACCTAAAATGGGGGTTGCCGCCATCCATTCGTGGCAATGCACCAGCAGGACTGCTTCCCGAGACACTTCCTCATGCAGAATCTTGAGAAAACGCCTGACCATTTCGCCCCAAAGCAGGGCCTGGTTGTACAATTCATCACCATTGCGCTCCGGAATTCCGTAGTGGGTCTCCAATTCGCTCTTGATGACGGTCAGGCGGTCAAAAACCCCTTCCGGTTTAATTAAAACTACCCTGGGACGGCCTGTCACCAACCAGCGACCATGCGCCACTTCATGGCCCATAGCCCGAAAACGCTGAACGGCTCTTCCCAGCGCATCACCCGGTTCGGGCATTGGATCGAACTCCGCGTGCATCGCATCGCTCGTCCATGGTCCTGCCAGGGCGTAATCATCGCCCCAGCGTTCTACCATGGCCTGTACCTTGGAACGGATAACGGTATAAATGCCCCCAAGTTGGTTACAAACCTCCCAAGACACCTCCAGCAGGCGGGCATTCTGCAGAGAAGGGTGTGGATGTTTATTCATGCGGTTCAAAGATAAACAAAGGCATAAGCCTGTTGAATCCGGTAAAACGGGATTTTGGACCTGAATCGATGGCGTTAGTTTAACCTGGCCAGGAAGTACCAGGCCCTTCCCCCAATCTCATCGCGAACCAAAACCCCAGACTCCACCAGATCATCCAGGGATCTATTGGCCATACCATACGATATGTTCATGATCTGCATATAATCCTTTATCGATATCTGATCGTTCTCTTCCAAATAGTTCATCAGCCCGAGGTGCCGTTCCATCAGGATGGGAATGGGATCTGAAAGTGCCTCAATTTCCAGTTCATGAGCCGCTCCAGGTGCCAGCACCGTCTGGTCCTCTACGCGCACCCAGGGTAGCCACCTTCCGGCCTCGTCCAGCGCGCGATGCTGCTTGTTGCTTTTGTCTACCACCACTTCCAGCACCACCTTTCGCTGGGCCAGGCGCTCCCGAAAATGCAGGTACAGCAGCGGATCGCAAAATTTCTTTGCCGCCTGCAGCAACACATGGCGTTCCTGGGCTTGATCAACCCCGCTGATCTGGCCATGATCGTCCACGCCGACCAACAGCATGCCCCCTTCACTGTTGGCAAAAGCAACCAGCGTGCGGGCAATTTTAGCTGCAGAGGAAATGTGCTGTTTAAAGTCCAGCCGTTGACCTTCCCCTGACTTTATCAGTTCGTAGAGGTAGCGAAAGTCATCCATGAAAAAGTGGCAAACCTAGACCCCGAGCCGGTTCGGTTGTTGCAAAAGGGTGCGGTCCGCTATCCGCGAAGATACGCGCCCCAACAAGCCATCGTCCGCACAATTCAAGTACGCAGGCCTGCCCAATAACAGAGGAATGAAATGACCTCTTACACTGCTTTCGCCCGTGCAGGTTTTGCCAGAGGCGCGTAGCAAAAACAGTCCGTGGTATGGTCGTTGACCATGCCTGTAGCCTGCATATGCGCGTAGCAAATGGTGCTGCCAACAAACTTAAACCCCCTCTTTTTGAGGTCTTTGCTCATGGCGTCGCTTTCGGCAGTCCAGGCAGGTACTTCGCTGATGTGCTTCCAGGCATTGACGATCGGCTTTCCGCCCACTAAGCCCCAGAGGTATTGGTCAAAGCTTCCAAATTCATCCACAACCTGCAGGAAGGCTTGGGCATTCTTGCGCACACTGAAAACTTTCAGGCGATTTCGAACAATACCGGGATCGAGCAAAGCCGCTTCCAACTCCACGTCGCTCATGGCGGCTACGCGATTGGGCTCAAATTCGTGAAATACGCGCCGGTATTCCTCGCGTTTTTTCAAAATTAGGATCCAGGTCAGCCCGGCTTGTGCCCCTTCCAGGCAAAGCATTTCAAACTGGCGTTGGTCATCGTGGAGGGGAACACCCCATTCATGATCGTGGTAGGGCAGGTAAATGTCCTGGTGCCCGACCCAGGCACAGCGGATCTTTTGGCTCATGTTAATGCTTTGTAATGTTGATTCATGGTGGTGTTAAATGGTGCCTTTAAGAAGCGAGAAGCTAATTTCACAGACGGGATGAAAATTACGCTTCAGCCACAGTGACCAACCAAGAACTGGTATCAGAAAACAAAAATGTGCAAAACTTAGCTGAACCTCGGGTGCTTGAAATTGCGGTTTCAACCGTGGAATCCCTTCATGCAGCCCTGGAGGGCGGCGCTGACCGCATTGAACTCTGTGCAGCTCTGTCTACTGGCGGGCTTACTCCAGATCAGACATTTATCGAATATTCTGTTTCTCTCTGTAAACAATTCCGGGTGCCAATTGCAATCATGATTCGACCCCGTCCCGGCTCCTTCGTTTACGATAATAGGGAGTCTAATCTGATGCTTCGCAGCATTGCCGTGGCCAGGGCTGCAGACGCGTCGGCACTGGTTAGCGGGGCCCTTTTGCCCAACGGGCGAATTGACCCCGTCCTAACACAACGCCTCGTCGAGGCCGCACAAGGACTGCCTTTAACCTTTCACCGCGCATTTGACGAGAGTCCGGAGCAAACGGAAGACCTCCATTTATTGCACCAAATTGGCGTACAACGATTGCTCACAGGTGGAGGGCGTGGTCCGGCAACTCCGGCAGGCCTGCAAAGGCTGGCGCAACACAACCAAAACCGAATTACACTGATTGCTGCAGGTGGCTTGCGACCCTCTTCCCTTTCGCCTTTGCTGGAAATACCTGGATTGCGCGAATTTCACAGTGCAGCTACGTCAGCCGTGACTCAAGCAGTTTCAAAAGACAGCCATCACTATGCTGCCGACCCGCAGGCCGATGCAGCGACCGTTCGAGCCTTAAAGAAGATGCTGGAATAACCATCGTTCACAAACCATACCCCATGCTGACAGCCATCCATCCCAAACTTCCGATGCGCGATAAGGCCGCAACTCGTGACTATTACCTAAACAAACTAGGATTTATAGAATTTGGTGTTGCTGACTTTGACGGCTACCTGATGGTTGAAAAAGACCAAATTCAGATTCACTTTTTCGAATACAAAGAAATTAATCCAAAGGAGAACTATGGACAAGTTTACTTGAGAACAGACAACATCGATGGGTGGTATGCTTTGGCTAAGGCGAAAGGTCTTCTTCATCCTACAGCACCAAAACTGGAAACTAAACCTTGGGGACGAAAGGAGTTTTCCCTGCTTGACCCAAACCACAATTTGCTTACATTCGGACAGTCTATATAATAATTAATTTACCTTATCTTTCCAAATTGCGAGCATTTATACGTTGCGTAAACCTGTAACCAAGAGGCTCACCGCATGCGTCCACCCGCCTACCCTGGAGCTTTATGCTCCGGCAAGAGGTTTCGGTATTGCGCATATCGGCTCATAATGTTGCGCACATAATTGACGGGAATATTGCCGCGCACAAAACCGTATCGGACCACCTCATCATTGTAGTATTCCGAATACGACAAATTGAGCAGGTACGTCTCTACATTGCCCACCCAGGTCAACGGGTCTGCCCCGTTTTTGGCGGCCAGGCGCTGAGCATCCAGGATGTGCGCGTACCCACAGTTGTACGAAGCCAAAGCAAACTGGTAGCGGTTAAGGGAATCGGGAATGTCTTTCCACAAATCCCACAAGGTTCGCAGGTAACGGGTACCACCGCGAATGCTGCTTTCCGGATCGGTGGGATCCTCTACGCCCAAATCCGCTGAGGTGGCCGGCATTAATTGCATGAGACCCTGAGCACCGGCCCAAGAAGTATCTACCGGATTAAAACCGCTCTCTTCGTAAATCAGAGCGCTCACCAACCGCCAATCCCATCTGTTTTGCGCACTGTACTTTTTGACCAGATCGTCGTAGATGCTGATTTTGCCTTCATTGAGGCTGAGGTAAGGACTTTTAGCCCGCGCAAGATAGGATTGCTTATGGTCAAAATACTTCTTGTAAAGCGCCTTGTGTTCCGGTTTATCCCGAATCTCTTCGATCCAGTCGTTCAGCGCATCCTTTAACTCGGAACTGTTTTCGCGCACTGCCCAACCCACCCGTTGTGAAAGGCTCAACGGGGTGCCTATGTCCAGATTCTGGTGAAACCCGGCATTCACTTTGGCGATGTTAGCATCGGCCACGGTGTACTTCAGACTGCCATCAGCAACGCGTTCAATGATAAGATCCGTAGATGTTTTTCCCTCTATGGTTTCAATGTGTATCTGGCCCCCAATCTCTTGTTGCAGATTAATCAGCCGCTCGTAGTAGGAAGTATTTCGCCTCACCGCAACGGTATCCCCAATCAACTGAGCAGGATCGGTAATCAACGCCTTCTGCAAATCTGCCTGTTTCATGCGCCGCCAGTTTTCCGGCTTGCGCTGCACCAGGACCTGGTTGGTTAGGTAAAGATGTTGCGTAAAGTCCACCAGTTCCTCGCGGTCCTGGGTAATGGTCATGCCATAGGCGACCACATCGCCATCGCCCCGGTTGAGCATCGTGATCAACTCATCAATGTCCTGCGCCACCACCACCTCCAGTTTTAACCCCTGACTCTCCGCAAAATGGCGAATCAACTCGTATTCATACCCCATCGTCCTTCCCCGGTAAATAAAATAGCTGGTGCTGCTGTACACCATGATGGCCTTGAGGGTGCCTTTTTCCTTGATTTCATCCAGGTCCCAATCCACTTCTGTATTGGGCGAAGCGTTAAAAATTCGGGCAGCGCCATCGCATGAGCTTAACAAGCTGGCGGTGACGAGCATTACCCCTATGACCACTGGGATAAAGCGTCGTTGAAACAACAGACCAGCTTTGGAACTATGCCAATTCAATTCAACCATGCAAAATGCTTGTAATCAGGCGAAAAAAGCCAGCCTTGTTCTGATTTGATTGCTGAATTCGGGAAAAAACCAAGACAATGCCGCTAGTCATGGTACTGGCCTAAAATAGGGCACAATTCCGGTTTAGGGGTGCCAAGTCAGAAACCGGTCGCCACTAAGCAGTTCTGATCATGTTTTAAAACGCTCAAATTATGCCCTTGTAATCCTTCCACCCTACACGAGGCCGGCGAAAGGCTGTCCACATTGGTGGCAAGGGTGTCTAAACGGAAGGCCATGTAGTCAAGATAGGCTTTGTCGTGCGGATTTGTCGGGTTCAATTTATTCAAATACACCTAAAACAAGCGATGCGCGCTTGCGCCGCTACCGGCCGATCACCACCTTCTGACTCGATACGCGCTGCGGGCCGTGTTGCAGGATCACCGTGTAGAGTCCGGGCGAAAGGCCCCTCACATCCAGCAACACCCGGCCTGCGCTGCCGGCAGCCTGGCCCTGAAGGGCGATGC
>CAYSDI010000044.1:0-28390 GCA_964429745.1 uncultured Chitinophagales bacterium
CCCCCCGTACCTTTGCCCCCATGCAAAAACTCCTCCTGGCACTGGCCCTGTTTGCCTTTGCGGCCTGTGAATCCAAGCAGGCTCGCGAGGACGAAGAAATCATCCTGGAATACCTGGCGGCCAATTCGCTGCCGGCGCAGTCAACGCCGGAGGGAGTGTATTACGTGGTAGAGATTGAGGGTCCCGGACCTTTCCCCGAATTAAGCAGCGCGGTTACCGTTCATTATGAGGGGTCGCTGACGGATGGAACTGTCTTTGACAGTTCTTATGACACGGGTACGCCAGTCACGTTTCCGCTGTCGGGGGTTATTTCGGGGTGGCAGATTGGCATTCCCAAGTTTAGGGAGGGGTCAAGTGGCCTTTTGGTCATCCCGTCCAGTTTGGCGTATGGGCCAAATCCGCCGGCGGGGTCGGGTATTCCGCCCAATGCAGTACTGGTGTTTCGGATCGAAGTGCTTGAAGTGCTCTGAGCGGCACATGCACAAAAGCCGCAAAGCGCGGCGAACCCTTTCGCCCGAGCAGCATTCTTGCTATTTTTGCGCCTGAAAAGTAACTATGGCGATCACTGGCGCCAAAGCCGACCACTAATTCAATCCAACCATGGGACGCGCGTTTGAATACCGCAGAGCCTCCAAGGAAAAGCGCTGGGACAAGATGTCCAGGATTTTCCCCAAACTGGCCAAAGCCATCACGGTGGCTGCCAAAGAAGGGGGATCCGACCCGGACATGAATGGAAAACTGCGGTCTGCCATTCAGATGGCCAAGGCGCAGAACATGCCCAAAGACAATATTGATGCGGCCATTAAGCGCGCCGACGGCAAGGATGCGGAGACCTTCGTGGAGGTCAATTACGAGGGAAAGGGCCCTCACGGTGTGCTGATTTTCGTGGAATGCGCCACCGACAACACCACGCGCACCGTGGCCAACGTCAAGAGCTATTTCAACAAGTCGGGCGGGTCGGTGGTGCCCACCGGATCGCTGGAGTTTATGTTTGCCCGCAAGGCCGTGTTTGAGTTCATCATGCCGGAGGGTATGCAGCGCGACGACCTGGAGCTGGCGCTCATCGACGCCGGCCTCGAAGACATTCAGGAAGAAGAGGACCGCTATTTTGCCTACTCGGACTACACGCAATTCGGCGCCATGGCGCAGGCGTTTCAGCGGCTCAACCTGGAGCCCGTCAGCGCCATCCTCAAGCGCATCCCCAACAGCCCAGTCACCTTCAGCGACGAGCAAATCGAAGACATCGAGCGACTCCTGGACAAAATCGAGGAGGACGAAGACGTTCAAGCCGTCTACACGAACATTGAGTAACTGCGTGGTCGTTAGCGGCTAATCAACAACCGGCCTTGCGCCATGCCCTGCCGGTTTCGCAGCATCACCTGGTAAAGGCCGCTGGCCAGGTCTGCGGGTAGGCTCATTTGCCAGTTTGTATTTCCGGGCGAAAGGCCTTGCCGCATCACGCAACGGCCGTCTGTGGAGAAAAGCAGTAGTTCGCTGGGCAGGTTTAGCCCAAATGCAGGCATGGAACCCTGGATCAGGTCGCTGGCCGGGTTGGGGCCAAAGAGAAGTTGCTCAGCGCCGGCGAACCCTTCGCCTGAAACTACCGGAGGATCTTCCTGGATCAGGCGCTTCCACATGGCGCGGCCGTAGGTAGCGGCGTAGAGCCAGAGGCGGCCATTGATGGCTAGGCTGTCGGCCAGCCCCATTTCGGTCACGAGCAGGTGCCGCGGCAGGCCCTCGCTCCAGTCCACCCAGGTGGCGCCACCATCTTCGGTGTGGAAGCAGCCCACCTCGCCGCAGGCGTACAGCTTGTTGGAATCTACCGGGTGAAGGAGCAGGTCCGTGAGCGGAACGTTGGGCAGGTTTCCGCTTGCGTTGATCCAGGTGCGGCCTGCATCGTCGGTGCGGAAGATTTTGCGGCCCAGGTCGCCGGATGAGGCTACGCCGCCCATCAGCGCGAAGGCGCGGTCGGGTTTTGCGGCGTCAGGGGTTACCTCGCGCACATAGGTGTCGCCGGGAAGGCCCGATGAGCGGTCGACCCAACTTCCGGTGCTGCGGTCCAGCACCATGACCCGCCGCGATGCCCAGGGCGGCAGACAAGCGTAAACATTCTCCGGCAGCCCTGCGCCTACCGTAAGGTTCCATACGTCGGTGGCGAAGAACGGCGAGCCGGCATTGATTTGGGTCCAGGTGTCGTCAAAGAAATCGCGGTAGTACACGTCGCCACCGCAATGGGTGTAAACGTTGCCGGCTTCGTTGTCGCGAACGTTTAGCCACCACTGGCCGCAAGGGTTGATGCCGTTGTTGACGTCTTGCCAGGAAATGCCTTCGTTGGGCGATTCCAGTTGCCGGAACGACAAGCTGCCGCCATAAACGCCGTTTGTCGCAAAAATGCGGGTGTGGTCATAGCGCGAAATGGCTACCGCGCCACCGTCGCCGCCAATCATAAACTGCCATTCGCCCCACCAACCCTGGCGCACGGCCAGGCCGTTGTCCTGCGACCCGCCCGCCATGGTTCGCGTGTCAGAGACGCCGATGGAAAAACTGCTGTACTGGCGAATGGGCAGGTTGTTGATGGCGCCGCCCCCCTGCCAGAACCAGCCGTCAGGCGAGTAGAAAATGCCGCCGTCGTTGGCCAGCCAGGCGCCGCTGCCGTCCGGGGCCCAGGTCATCCGGTGCTGGTCGACGTGCAATGGGTTGATTTCTTTGAAGGTAAAGCCGTCCGTGGCCCGCCATAGTGAACCGCCGCCCACCCAGGCCTGGTCGCAGTCGTCAGGGCGAACGGCAATCAGGGTGTTGTACCAACCTTGGCCCCAGTGAAAATCGCTGACGGCGCTGAGGTCAGGGTTCTGCACGTTGCAGCGGATCCATGAATTGCCGCCATCGGTGCTTTTGTACACGCCTTCTGTACGCCAGGTATCGCTGCGGATCAGGTTGAAATAGAGGATGTCCGGGTCAAGCGCGCAAATGGCGAGCACGCCGCGGCCAAAAACTGCGGCGTCCCAGGGTCCGGGCAGCGGGTTCCAGCTCAGCGAATCGCCGCCGCTCAGGCTGCGGAGCAGGCCTTCGTAGCGTTTGCTGACAAAGACCCGTTGCCCATCGGCTGGATCAATGACCACATCGTCGTATTCGCCGTCCAGGATGCGGGTAAAGGAGCGCCCACCATCTGTAGAGCGATAGTAGCCTTCTGCAGCAGCCAAATGAACTACGCTGGAGTCTGTAGCGTCAAAACGCAAGGTTCGGCAGGTGCTAACTTCAGGTTCCAGGGAAATGTGTTGCCAGGTGCTGCCGCCGTTGTCCGTGCGCCAAACCCCGGTGCCGTCGCGCTGCCAGGCCTCGCCCGTGCCTACCACCAGCACATTGTCATTGCCCGGTTGGGTGGCAAAGGTCCCGATGGCCTGGCTGGTGATGGAGTCGCTTAACGGACGCCAGGTGTTGTCCGGGTTGCGCTCCCAAATGCCCCCAGTAGCCGCACCGATGCGCACCAGGCCCGTTGCCGTGACTTCCACGTCGCGAATTCGCCCGGAGTAAAACAGCTCTTCGCCCGCTACTTTGACCCCATTGGGGCCATCGGACTGCCAGGGGCGCTCTTCACCGTCGCGGAGCTGCCCGCTGCCGGTTTCCGTGTTTGTTGGCCGCAGAGCCTGGTGAGCCGCCTGCCAGCGCAATTGCTGAGCGCCATTGGGCATTTGGAGCGGGTAATGGATCCGGCGAAGGAATTCCTGTTGCCGGGCGGCGCCGGTACTGGTTCGCGGAGCGTCCGGCTGCTGATCCAGGCGAAGGGGAGCCTGGGCCTGGGCCTGCGCGGCAAAGAGACTTGCTGCGCCCAATAACAGGGCGGCGTGAAGTTGGGTCTGGATGGAGGTCATGAGGGTAACCTCTAAGGTAAGGTGATCAGGGTCACTTGTGGCTGTCCGAAAGGGAGCCAACTTTGCCGGTAGAGCGCAGCAAGCAGCCGCCTGCTCGCGACCAGACCAGGCTTGCAACCAAGCTGCCGATCACACCACCGATCACGCTGGCGACCAAGCTGCCGATCACGCTTGCAACCAAGCTGCCGATCAAGCAACCGACCAAGCCCACTGCCATGAGCAATCCCTCTTTTGAAACGTTGATTGCCTCCGACACCCCCACGCTGATTGATTTCTCGGCGGAGTGGTGCGGCCCCTGCAAAATGCTCGCCCCTGTGCTCAAGCAACTCAAGCAGGAAATGGGCCAAAACCTTCGCATCCTGAAAATTGATGTGGACAAGAACCCCATCCTGGCGGCCAAGTTCCGCATCCAGGGGGTACCAACCTTAATGCTGTTCAGAAACGGCAATCAACTCTGGCGCCAAAGCGGCCTGATGCCGCTTGCCCAACTCCGCGCGGCCGTGGAGCAGGCGATGGTGCCGAAAGGATAGGGGGCGGCTTTCAGATGTTCCTCTTAGTCTATTGCGCGGAACTCAGCCAGCTTTTCAGCGCCCTGGGATAAGACCAAATTGCCTTTATTGCTCCATGCGTACGTCACTTCCATACCGGACAGTACGCTGCTCAGACGGTACATACCCACTTCGCCCGGACAAGCCATCCGCGTGCTCGCTAAGGCGCTAAACCGCAACTCTGCGGGACCTGTCGCCAGACTGCCGCTAAATCGGTTGCAACCATCAGAACCATATATTTTTCGCATAGATAGATTGAGTTCAAGCATCGGCCCGCCGCGCGTGTAGCTGGACGGGTTCACGTCCACGCCTTCCAACTTGACAAGCCCCCAAATGTTGTGCAACCGCGGATCAGCGGTGAACGAACCGCAACCGTAGTAAAGCCGTGTTTCGCCACTGGATGAGCCACCGGATAAGCCTCCCGTTGCTCCACTCTTGGTTCCACTATTCGATCGATCGCCTGCGAGTTGAATAGTCAGCACCACGGTCAAATCAAATGGCGCGCCGCTCATGCCATCGGCGCATGGTTCGTCTTTTAGCGTTGCGCGGACCAGATGGCTCTTGGTCTGAAAACTGTAGCGCGTTAAGCCCGAGTCGGCCTGATAAACCGGGTCGGTTTCACCGAGGTTGATTACCTCGCCTTCGGAAGTTTGGAAAATCCAGCCCCCTCCATTTTTCCAATCCAGCGCCCAAAAGGGCTCCGTGCCCAGCGCGTAAAACCGGATGCCCTCCTGCCACTTGCGCAGGTACAGATCGCCGCCTTCCACGGGCTCCGAATCAACGCCCGAAAACGCATGCGAGACGCTGACGGAACCATTCTCTGAACTGCTTCCAGAACCGCCAGGGTTAAGCCCGCCCTCGATCCTGGTCAGCCGGTAATGGCCCGCCAGGTTGCCCTCTATGCGCTTGCCCTCGCTATCCAGCCACCACATTCCTTCGGCATCCGGTTCCAGATACTGTTGGTCATCCGTTCCGGGATTGAGCACAATTCGGCCCAGCTCATCCATGCTGTACTCTCCTTCCGATCGGAAAGGCTCCGACGCCTTGCCCAGATACAGTGACGTGGAAACAAACCGAGCATCTTCGCCCAATTGGATACGGTATTGAATACCCTCGCAGTCGGCACAAGGCACCGTGCCCACGTATGCCCCCACATAAGCCGCCGGCTTTGCCTCTTTTCCCGGGGTTTGGCAGGCCACCAGCAGCAGCATCGGAATAAACAAGGCAAAGGCAATTCGGGCGAAAGGTATTTTGGGCACGGCCGGTTTAGTTTATAGTTAAGGCTTTGGCATCTTGTAAAAACAGCGCTTGCCCCGAACCAGGCCAATTTCTGCGGAACGGCTTGAACCCGGTCCGGGCAGATAGCTCAATTTGCGCCCGCTCAACAGCCAGCGGTCATTGAATAGCGAAGGCTTATCCAGGTTTTTAAAGCGAATTTCAACGTCAAAGGCGGCTGCCATGGGATTCATCGGGACATAGTTTGAGGGCTTCATTCCTTCCATATTAAAATATATGGTATCGAGCGGGAGTGCGTGGTAAACTACCCCGGAGCTATTCGGAAAGGCAGAGGCATCGCCCATGCTCACCCTAAGCGATCGCAACAACGGTGCATCCGCAGATCGTAACATAATTTTTATTGTGCCAGCATTATCTTTTCCATCGGGCTTTTCTACGGCCAAAGCTTCGCCGTGAGCAAACTCGGCAGTTGGGCTTTCCAATACCTTTCCCAATTCCATGGCTGGGCCGTTGTCGGAGTTCAACACCAGCGTATCCCCGCGTACCTGCCAGCGCCCTGAAAAATCCCGGTCCGTGGTGCAATTGCTGCTGAAAAACGCAAACTTCTGATCGTCCCCAAGGCGCAGGCAGACCTTCTCAAAGCTGTTGACCGAGGCATAGGTGCCTGGTTTAACTTGCCCGAACGCTGAAAGCGTTAACAGAAAGATGCTGCAAAAGGATAGCCATGCGGATCGGTTCATTCGGCTGAAATTTCTTTAGGAGTACCCTTAGGGGAATCGCTAGGAGGATAAATCACCCAGCCACTCATCAAATGAGCGCTCCGTGTTTTCCTCACGAGCCGCCATTTGTTGCCCGGTGCTGCCGTACGCCGCCTGTTTGGAACTTGCCGTTTGGCTCTGGCCGGAACGTCCAGCCGTATCCTTTTCGGGCTCCGCAGCCGCCGGCTGCCGTTCCAGTTCCTCTTCAGGCACCTGGTCCCACAAAACATCTGACGAAATGCCGGTGCGTTGCTCAAATTGCCGCACAATCAGCGCCAGCGCCCGCTGCATATCAAAAGCATCCTGCAAACGCGCATCCATCTGCCGCAATTGCTCGTCCTTGGCCTGCAATTGGCGCTCCAGCGTGTCCATAAAGCGCATGGTCAGCGCTGTGTGTTCGGGCGAAAGGGGGGCGGGGGCAGCAGCAACGTTAAGGGCAGGTCGCTCGGGGTCTGGCGTTGTATAATCGGACTGGCTCGGGGGCTTCGTACTCGGGTCAGGCATTACCTCCAAGGGCGGAAGGTCAAACGGCCATCGCCCAAAGGAACGGTCCCCTTCGCCCGAAATCTTGCCTTTTTTGCGCTTTTTCTTGCTCATGCCATTTCGCTTCGAGTACCGCCCTGCAGGCCACTGGTTCGGTCATAGGACAAGATAGCAAACCGAAAAGGATCCTGCCTCCAAAAGCCCACTGGCTCCTGTACTGAAATCTTCTACTTCAAAGCCGAAATTACCGCTGATGTTGGCATCCGGGGCATCGCAACGGGTAATGATTAACTGGCCAGTGTCGCCGGACTGGACATAGACATTGCCGTCTTCATCCCGGAACTCTGCGCGGTACTGGTTGCACGCGAAGGGCTGCCCGGGAACGCAGTAATTGACAAAAATGTTGGCGTAATAGGGCTCAACGGTCAGGCAGGTGCCAAAGGCGCCGTCGCGGAAATCGGTAATTTCCAGCAGGAAATATTCGCCTTGTGGATTTTCTGCTTCAATGCTCAGGGTTTTGAAGCTCAACCCGGTGTAATAATCCACATTGCGGTACAGGACGCTGCTGAAACTGCTGCCGTTAAACACGCGCCCATTGAGCCTGAAGGCCAGCACGTTGTTGCAACCGAACAACCCATCCTGCCGGCAGGACAAACTGCTGATTGCCAACAGCGCGATAAGGATCCTAAAAATGGCCACAGGGTTAAAGATGCGCATTCCGCTAACACGGTGTCCCGCGCCATTGCAGACCGGAACAGGCCCGCGCAGACGTACCTTTGCTGTTCGGAGCACAAGCCATCATTGATTTATGTCCATTGAGTCGTCCTTTCCCAACCCGCTGAGCAAACCTGAGCATCCCGAAAAAGCAATCCTCGTCGGATTGGTTACTCGTGCCCAACGCCAGGAGCAAATGGAAGAGTACCTGGCCGAATTAGAATTTTTGGCAGAAACGGCGGGCGCGCAAACGCTCAAGCATTTCTGGCAACGCTTAGACTACCCGGACCAGCGCACTTACGTGGGCAAGGGCAAGCTGGAGGAGATCAAAGCTTATGTGGACGAGCGGGAGGTGGATATGGTCATTTTTGACGACGAGATTAGCCCTTCGCAGCAGCGCAATTTGGAAGAAGTGCTGCAGGTCAAGGTGCTGGACCGGCCCATGCTGATCCTGGATATTTTTGCACACCGCGCCCAGACCGTACAGGCCAGAACGCAGGTTGAGCTGGCGCAAATGCAGTATTTGCTGCCCAGACTGCGCGGTATGTGGACCCACCTGGACCGCGTAAAAGGCGGCATTGGTATGCGGGGTTCGGGAGAATCCGAAATTGAAACGGACCGGCGAATGGCCAAGGAGCGCATCGCCAAACTCAAGCAACAACTGGTCAAAATAGATCGCCAGAACGAAACACAGCGCAAGAATCGGGGCGAACTCATCCGGGTTTCGCTGGTGGGCTACACCAACGTGGGCAAAAGCACCCTGATGCGCATTTTGTCTAAAAGCGATGTGTTTGCCGAAAACAAATTGTTTGCCACCCTGGACACCACTGTGCGCAAAGTAGTGCTGGAAACCACGCCGTTTTTGCTGTCTGACACGGTTGGGTTCATCCGCAAACTGCCGCACCATTTGGTAGAGAGTTTCAAGTCCACGTTGGATGAGGTCCGGGAATCAGACATTCTCCTGCATGTGGTCGATATCGCCCACCCGCAGTTTGAAGATCACATGACCGTGGTTCAGCAAACCCTGGTAGAATTGGGCGCCGCAGACAAGCCCACACTCGTGGTGTTCAACAAAATGGACTTGTACGAGGATCGCTATTTTGATCCCTATCTGCCCGCTGAAGAAAAGCGCAACCTTTTGGAGGAATTGGAGCGCACCTGGATGAACAGGACCCACGAAAACGCCATTTTCATTGCGGCGGAGCACAAACGCAACGTAGAGGCCTTGAAAGAACGCTTGCTGGTTATGGTTCGCGAAGCTTATGCAATCCGCTATCCCTGGAAGGTCAAAGAGTGGAGTTGACCGCTTTAATTAGGCCCTTTCTTAAGTAAACAGGCTGTTTATTATAGGATTGCTATTATTTTTGGTTGTTCCTCTCTATTGTCGGGGTTGACAACTTATGGAATTTTTTAAGCATTGGAAAAAAGACCTGCCAGCGGGTCTAGTCGTTTTTTTGGTAGCCATGCCCCTTTGCCTCGGGGTAGCACTGGCCTCTGAAGCACCCCTCATGGCCGGCATTATTGCCGGGGTTATCGGGGGTATTGTCGTCACATTGACCAGCGGCTCTGCGCTGGGGGTCAGCGGTCCGGCGGCTGGTTTGGTGGCCATCGTCCTGGCTGCTGTGGCAGATATTGGCTTTGAGGCCTTCCTGACTGCGTTGGTTTTGGCAGGGCTGTTCCAGGTAGCCCTCGGCTACCTCCGCGCCGGCATTATTGCCTACTATTTCCCCGCATCGGTCATAAAAGGCATGCTCGCGGGTATTGGCCTCATCATCATCCTCAAGCAAATACCGCACGCGCTGGGTTACGACAAGGATTTCGAAGGGGATCTAAACTTCATTCAACCAGACGGGGAAACCACGTTCTCTGCAATCAGCGAGGCTATGAACCTGATCTCGCCAGGGGCCATCGTCATTTTTGTGGTGGCCATAGCTATTTTGATCCTTTGGGAAATGCCTTTTATGAAGCGCCGCCAAGTGTTTCAAATCATCCAGGGGCCTTTGGTAGCCGTGGTTGGTGGCATTATCATGCAGCGGCTTTTCCACGGTGGCACTATGGCGGTTGAAGGGGAGCATTTGGTCAATCTGCCCATTGCCACCTCCATACCCAACTTCATTAATCAACTAAACGCGCCAGATTTCTCGGCCATCACCAGTTATCAAGTCTGGTTAATAGCAGGCACATTGGCGCTGGTGGCCAGTCTTGAGACGTTGCTTTGTGTAGAAGCAACGGATAAACTGGATCCTCACAAACGCATCACTCCCACCAACAGGGAGCTTAAAGCGCAGGGATTGGGAAACATCGTATCGGGTTTGGTTGGGGGCCTGCCCATTACGCAGGTCATTGTCAGAAGCTCTGCCAATATTCAATCAGGTGGGGAATCGCGCTTGTCCGCACTTTTTCACGGCCTCCTTTTGCTCATCAGCGTCGTGCTCATCCCCGGTGTGCTAAACCTGATTCCCTACGCCAGCCTGGCAGCGATTTTGGTTATGGTGGGATACAAACTAGCTAAGCCTGCCATCTTTTTGGAGCAGTACCGCCGGGGATGGACGGCCTTTCTTCCCTTTGTGGTCACCATTGCGGTAATTCTTCTGACGGATTTGCTAATCGGTATTACCGTAGGAATGGTTGTGGCCATTTTCTTCATTTTGGTGCGCCATTATCGCGCTCCATTCTTTGTGCACGAAGAGACCATCGGCGAAGTACGCCACCTCACCATCACGCTGGCTGATGATGTTTCCTTCCTGCACAAAGCCGGTCTTTCCAGAGCGCTGCGCAATTTGCCAGACTACGCCAAAGTGACCATTGACGGTCGTTCGGCGCGAAGAATTGACGATGATGTAATCGATGTTCTCGACGACTTTTTAACAACCCAGAAAGCACGGCACATGGAGATTAACTTGCTTGGTCTGGATTCAGAAAGCCTTCAACCGCTCACCGATTTGCCCGCCAGTGTGCCTTCACACGCCAAGGCTGGCTATATCCCTGAATAGCATAACCATGGATACGGAACAAAGCCGGGGAAACGATCCCAAAAAACCTGCAGGGTTTGCGTCCGCTGCGGCCAGCGTTTCGCTTAAAATCCAACTCAACGAGAATCTCTACCTGCGCGACCCGCAAGAATCGCGCTTGGGTAAAAGCATCATTACACACAGCATTCCCTTGCTGGATAAATTGGGCTTAGAAGAGTTCACGTTTAAAAAGCTCGCCGTGCAAATGGAAAGCACGGAGGCATCTGTTTATCGCTATTTCGCCAACAAGCACCTGCTCCTCGTTTATCTATCCTCGTATTACTGGGCCTGGATTCGCTATCGGATAGAGATAGAAAACCATAACATAGCCGATCCTACGGAAAAGCTGGAGAATATACTGGTGATTCTGGTCGATGTAGCGCGGCATCAAAAGGACAATGACTTTATAGATATGTCTGCTCTGCACCGAATTGTCGTGTCAGAATCGGCCAAGGTTTACCATACCAAACTGGTAGACAAAGAAAACCGCCAGGGTTTCTTTCTGGTGTACAAGGCGTTGTGTTGGCAAATTGCCGAAGTGCTCAGCGCTATTCAACCGGCCTATCCATTCCCCAAAGCCTTAGCCTCATCGCTGATGCAAATGGCAAAAGACCACATCTATTACGCGCTGCATCTTCCGCGTCTCACCGATATTACCCTCAAAGACGGAGACTTTCAACCTGCGGTTGAACTGTTGCGCCATTTTGCGTTTACCCAACTCAAGGGTTCGCACAAAGCGGGTTAGGTCGGGTTACTTTCTCCCGAATCGGAACGCTCCTATACCCAGCGGCCCAAACCCGATCAGGAAACCCAGCCAGTAAAAAAAGCCGCTGTTGTTCAGTGCGTACAACCCTGTGTCCACCCCAAACAATTTGCCGATCAGGGCAATGGGGAAAACGAGGCCGTGCAGAATACCGCGCAAGAATCCAAACTCCTGCATGCCAAACGAAGGGTCTGTGCAAATTGGAGCAGGCGCACAGCCGGACACCATTGCGGCCAGCGCCAGAACCGTCAGCAAAAATAGAGGAGCTTTCATGACCAATTTTTAAGGATACTCCTAAAAACACCGCAAAATGACCGGTACCCGGTATTTGGGAGCTTTGGTCAACGAACTTAAAGTCTTTTCACCCAACTTTGAGGCTTCTGTGTCCATGCGTCCTCGCTCATCCTCTCAAAATCGCGCCCTCAGCACATCCGCGTGGAGTGTTTTGGCCAATTTTCTGTTGGCCATTGCCAAAGGGATAACAGGAATCTTTGGCCATTCGTTTGCGCTGGTGGCCGATGCTCTCGAGTCCATGACCGATGTGTTCTCTTCACTCCTGGTCCACTTGGGATTGCGCTACGCTGTTAAACCTCCGGACAGTAATCATCCCTATGGTCATGGACGAGCGGAACCGCTGCTAACGTTCCTTGTGGTGGGCTTCCTGATGGCATCGGCCACGTTCATCGCCATGGAAAGTATTCGCCACATCCGCACACCGCATCAAGGTCCCGCCGCATACACGTTGGCGGTACTGGCCGCCGTTATCCTGATAAAAGAAGGTATGTTTCGCTGGGTGGCTAAAGCAGGGTCAGAAACGCACAGCACCGCCCTTGCCGCAGACGCTTGGCACCACCGAAGTGATGCACTGACTTCTGCAGCCGCTTTCGCGGGAATAAGTATAGCGCTGCTCAGCGGCGGCCGCTTCAATGCCGCAGACGACTGGGCCGCCCTGGCCGCCTCCTGCTTCATGTTTTACAACGCTTTTCTGTTGTTTCGGCCGGCGTGGAGCGAAGTGATGGACGAGCAGGTTCACGAGGATTTGGTTCAGAAAATCAGGGTGGTCGCGGCTGAAGTTCCTGGAGTTGTGGCCACAGAAAAATGCCACGTGCGCAAAGCGGGAATGGCCTACCATGTTGACCTGCACGCCATTGTACAAGGAAGCATCAGCGTTTCAGACGGGCACCAGATTGCCCATTTATTAAAAGACCGACTGGTTCAAGCACTGCCTGAAATTGCCGACGTATTGGTGCATATTGAACCGACCGATTCGAACTAAGGGACGCTTTTCAAAAAACATGCGCGGCTAACAAAAGCTGTGCCGCGCATACACAATGCGACTACAATACCATAGGGTTTGTTACGCCACATTTAGTGCTGATTCAGGGAATCGATTTCTGGTCTTGTTGGCGTAATTCACCAACATTAACATTACCGGAACTTCCACCAGCACACCAACCACAGTGGCCAGTGTAGCGCCGGAATCCAAGCCAAACAACACGATGGCCACGGCAACGGAGAGCTCAAAAAAATTACTCGCCCCAATCATAGCGGCGGGCGCGGCAATGTTGTGGGGCAACTTCCAGCGGTACGCCCAGCCGTATCCAATGAAAAAAATCAGCAGCGTCTGCAGAATCAGCGGAATGGCGATAAGGACAATACTCAGCGGATGCTGTAAGATAACTTCGCCTTGAAAAGAAAAAATCATGATCAGCGTGAGCAAAAGCCCCGTGATGGTGATGCCCGTAAATTTGCGCAAAAAAGACTTTTCATAGTATTCCACTCCGCGGGACCCAACCACCAGCCGCCGGGTTATAGTAGCCAACACCAGCGGAATCAGCACAAAGAACGCAATGGAGAGCAACAGTGTATTCCAGGGAATAGCAATCCCGGTAATGCCGAGCAGCAAGGTGACGATAGGAATGAACGCCACCAGTATAACCAGGTCGTTAACGGCTACTTGCACCAACGTGTAAGCCGGATTGCCTTTAGTGAGCAGGCTCCAGACAAAAACCATGGCGGTACATGGAGCCGCTCCCAGCAACACCGCACCGGCCAGGTATTCCCGCGCCAGCCCAGGCGGAATGAGCGATTTAAAGACAACGAAGAAAAAAAACCACGCAATGGCAAACATACTGAACGGCTTGATCAGCCAATTCACCGTCAGGGTTATGGTCAGGCCTTTGGGCATTTTAAATGCATCCAGGATGCTGCTGAAATCAATTCTGAGCATCATAGGAAAGATCATGATCCAGAGGACGACGGCGATCGGAATAGATACGTTATCGTATTCCAGTTTGCCAAGGGTTTCCGGCACCACGGGCAGAAACCGGCCCAAAGCAATGCCGGCGCCAATGCACAGCGCCACCCATAAGGTCAGGTAGCGATCAAAAAACGAGATACCTTCTGTTTTGGCCACGGGTGCGGATGAAAGTGGGGGTAAAAACAAAGGTTAACCTCGTAAACGCCAAGGTTGCGCATTAACAGCAGCGCTCTTCTGGGTCGAATTGGGTAAACATGGTCATCAACAGGTGTTTCATTTCCTGCCATCGCGTGGGGTCAATGCAGTAGCAGACAGACGTACCTTCTACGGTGCCTTTGATTAACCCAATGTATTTCAGCTCTTTCAGGTGCTGCGAAATGGTTGGCTGCGCCAATCCCAGTACATCCACCAGGTTGCCGGTGATGCACTGATCGGTTTTGGCTAAGTGCATCAGGATGGCAACCCGAGCCGGATGTGCTAATGCCTTGGCGATCAAGGCAAATTCGTTCTGTTCAGCAGTAAACAAGGCTGTTTTAGTGACGCCCATAACGCTCGTAGATTGTTACATTGCAATATTACGATTTAATTTTGAGCAAGTCCAAAGCTTGCCATATAGAGAAACAAGAGAATTTGTTTTTAGGGTACTCCTAAAAACCTCAGATCCTGCGTTATGCCCAATTTTTAACATCCTCATTTACAGGAGTAAACTCCGGTGTTAAAAATTAGGCAAGCCTTTTCTCTGGAGTTTTTAGAAGCACCCTTTAGGCAGTAAGGCAACTATGGACCAAGACCCTATTCCCAACCCAGCGCCATGCGCAATTTGGTGTAGATAGCTGTGTTGTCGTACATCCCGGAGAACAGAGTAGCGGCGGGGCCAAAAGCAAACACGGGCACCATAACCGCGGTGTGGTTCTTCGTGCTGTAACTCCCTACCACCGAAAATTGGTCTAAATCACCATCAGTCAGGGCCAGTCCACCAGTTTCGTGGTCTGCCGTGACCACCACCAGTGTTTCGCCATCCTTTTCAGCCCAACGAATCAGCGACTCCAGGGCCACTTCAAAGTCCAGCATTTCACCGATCAAGTATTCAGTATCGTTGGCGTGACCCGCCCAATCAATCTGAGAGCCTTCCACAACCAATAAAAAAGGTTCCCGGTTGGCTTTTAATTGATCCGCAGCCAAGATGGCGCCTCGGGACAAAAAATCTTTGGGCCGTTCATTAGCGCGGGGCGGATCGACCCCGGGCAACAAAACCATCTGGCGCTCGTGCTTTCTTACGTCAAATGCCTCCAGGTTATCCTGCACCTGAAACCCTCGCTCGTTTAAAATTGCGAGCAGATCTCGCGCATCTGTTCGGGCACTGAATTGCTCCTTTCCATAGCCAATGCCCACATCAACCCCGGACAGCACCAGATCTTCGGCAATGGCCTCGTAGTTGTTCCGGCTTTCGTCATGTGCATAAAACGCCGCGGGAGTGGCGTGCGTAATGGTTGAGGATACCACCACTCCGGTTCCATATCCCCGCTCATCCCCTTCTTCAAAAATAGTTCGAAGGGGCAGGCGGTTGCTATCGACAGCAATGGCCCCATTGTAGGTTTTCTGGCCGCAGGAAAACGCCGTTGCTCCGGCCGCTGAATCGGTAATGAGTTGGTCGGAGGAATGCGTTTTGATCAATCCCACTACCGGGAACTGTTCAAATACACTGGTATTATCACGGGCGTACATGCCTGCAGTAATCTGGGCCAGTCCCATTCCATCGCCTACTACAAAAATTACGTTTCGAACCGGCTTGTCAGCTCGGTAATCTACCGCTGACAATAGACCAGCCGTCCGACATCCGGAAACTGCCAGCAAGGCGAGACCAACAAGGCTCAGACGGAAACAGGTCATGGGTAGAGGCAATCAGGTAGTTAAAAACTTGCGCTGTACGCAAAGTACCTGCCTGCAGGCCACTCTTCCGTGCCTTTAAATTTCGCCGTAAAAAATATTCACCGGCCAGCCATCCGGAGATTCAACCACGCCATTGATCAGTTCTTTGTCGTTCGGCAAAGCATTTTTTACGGTAAAACCCGCCTCTTGTAACCGGGCAATCTGCGCTTTGGAATCCAGCGAAAAATACGTCAGGGTAGGTTTCTTGAAGTCGTTAGTTTGGTGAAGCCCAATCATGGACAGACCATCGGAATGGATGCCCCAGGGGTAGGGACTGGCCTGTTTGCCAAAACTTTTAAAGCCTACTTTTTGGTACCACGCCGAAGCCACGTCGTAATCTTTAACAGGAACGGCGATTTCGCCGAGCGTACCCATTTTGCCTTTACCTGTCAACGGCATTGCGGGCATGCCCATGTCCATTTGAATCAGCGCAATACCCATAATGGAATCTGGATCCTGCATCACTTTCGTGGGAACCGGATCGGCACTTTCCATAAAAAACTCAATGCCTTTTTCCGTTAACACGCCAATGTTTGCGGACATGTTTTTGTCAAAATAACTCAGCCCAAAATATTCGTATCCGTCTTCATTTAATTGAATGTTAACGGCACCATCTGACAGCAGAACCCAGGGCCGGGGCGCGTTGTCCATGCTCAGCACCTTGAAACCAAGCGCTTTGTAAAAGGCAATGTTTTCCTGCATGCGCTTAGTCCCTATAGAGACGTGGCAATAGTTACCCAATGGAGAAACCGAAGCGCCAACTGCCCCTTGTGCTGCTTGCTTTGGATCTTTCAACTCAAACGTAAACAACTGCTCCTCCTCGCCTTCTTTGCCCGAAAGTTGCACCTTGCGCGTTCCACCTTCCATCCAATAGCTGATCTTATTGGGCATGTCATGCTCCGGATTTTCAAAGGTGGCTTTGTTCGCACCCGTTTCTGTCAAGGCAAAGCGCGTAGCGCCCTGGCCGATAACATCAGTGATGTAGTACCACACGCCTTCTTCTTCCTTGACCTCAAACGTTTCAAACAACTTTTCCTCTTCGCCTTGCTTAAAGTAAGCACGACCGCTGTATCCATCTCCGTTCTTTTCCCAGGTTTCAAACATGTTCATCTCCGCGATAAACCAGGTTCCCAGCATAAAATCCAGGTTGGGTTTTTCGGGCGAAAGGGAATGCGCGCGCAACACAACCGGGTTGGAAACCAGCAGGAGCAGGACCGCGAACAGGCAGAAAATTGGGGTTCTGTGCAATGTAGTGCGTTTCATGGCAACGGTTTATCAAGGGGAATCTGAAAAAACCCCAAAGTTAGAAAAGTCCAAAAGGGAGTTCAAATTCGGCAAAAATCGCCGTATTCCCATATCCTTTGTGGATTTTAGGCACCAAACGATGCCGGGTGGATAAAAAAAGAGGCGACCCGCTGCGCGGATCGCCTCTGTACCTTCCCTAAACAACCGGGACCAGCGTCCCGAATTATCTCAATTTACTTTTAGGAGTACCCTTTAGAAGATCATGCTTTGACCAGGCTGAGTTTCACTGAAATAGTGAACTCATCGTAGATGGTCTTGTCACCCAGGTTGTCAAAAAAGCTGCCGGAACCATATTGGATGTCGAAGTCGGTGCGGTCCAACTCGATGTCTGCCGTTGCGGTACCAGCTGCTTCATCCAACTTGGCCGTAAAGCGGATTTCTTTTGTTTTTCCTTTGATGGTGGCATTGGCCGTCACCTTGTACTCTCCGTCTACTCCCCGGCTGGCCACGGAAGTAATGCGCAACAACGCGGTAGGATTTTTTTCAACGCCAAAGAAATCTTCGGAATTCAGGTGGCCTTCCAGGTTGCCTTTCATATCGCCACTCAGGTCTGTGACGACAATGCTGGTCATGTCAATTTCAAAGTAGCCGCCTTTTAGTTGGCCGTTTTCTACTTCAAGGTTTCCGGATTTAACGTTGACGGTACCTTCATGGGAGCCGGTGACCTTTTTTGCCTTCCAGTACAATTTGCTCTGGCTGGTGCTCACTTTGTAGCTGGTGGCGGGCTGCATGGGGGCAAAAGACATCGTCATCAGGGCCAATGCCAACAGTGGGGTTGCTAAAATCAGGTTTCTCATTCTGTTCGTGTTTGGTTTGGTGTTTAAACATTAATTGGATCAAAAAAAGTTCACGGATTCTGCCCGGAGCTGCGAAGACAATCGAGCAATCGGCTCAATTGCTCCGCCTGTTCAGGCGTTAAGGCCTGAGAAACAGCTTCTAATCCTGGCTTTTGTTGATCCATTTTAAGCAATTTATCCTGGCCCTCTTTGGTAATTACCACATCAACCAGGCGCTTGTCAGCCGGACAGGTGGATTTGCGAACCAGTTTTTTCTTTTCAAGACGGTCAACCAGACGCGAGGTGTCTGACATACGGTCAAGCATCCGGTCACGGATGGCGTTCGTGCTCATGGGGCCGCCCGCACCGCGCAAAATTCGCAGGACGTTGTACTGCTGAATCGTCAGCCCCAAGTGATGCATCATTTCCCGAAAACGCTCGGAAACCCAGCCATAAGTAAACAAGAGGTTGACCACCGCTTTAGCCTGCGGGGAAACGAAGGGCTTGGTTTGTTTGATCTCCTCTTCAATGGTGCGCACCCGATGAACCGGACTTGCCTTTTCAGGGCTGTCCATAAGGGTCAATTTGATGTTTTTGGGCGCGGCCATCGATGTTTCAACATCAAAGTTATAACACTGAATCCATTCGCGCAAGGAACGAGCAAAAACTCTCGAATAATTCTGCTAAAATGCAGCAAAATCAGTCCGTCCAGGCCACCAAAATCTCGCGTTTTCCCCAGAAAGGCATGCGCCCATGGGCTACAGCAAAGTTATCAACCATCAGCACATCGCCCTTTTTCCAGGTAAAAAAGACCATGTTCTGCCAAATGACGTCTTGCAGGTGGCGGATGAAGCGCACCGGTACCGGGCTTCCGTCGCCAAAGGTGACTTGGGTGCCGCGCGTTTCGTCGGGCAGAAAAAGCGAGGTGATTCGGTGAAAATTGCGCAAAAAGAGACTCATTCCGCGCTGCCGCACAGTTCCCTGGCGTCGGGCAATGAGTTCCGCTTCACGGACTGGTCCTTCCGGGTGAAAAACCTGAGCGTGGTTGAACCAAGCTTTTTGACCACTGACAGGGTGTTCGCGCACGGCAGGGCCCTCGTTGACCAGTTTGAGGCTGCGATCCTTGCGCATTTCAAAGAGCTGGCCTTCGCTGCGGCACTTTTTGCACACCTCTACCGGGTCAGTGGTTCCGTATACTTTGTCCCAGGATTTGAGCTTGGAGAGGTCCCACTCCATTTTTTTTCCGGGCGGGTTGTAATTGCGAATGTGGCGAATCCCTTTTTGCTCAAAGGCATCGCGGACCTCCGGGCTTAGTTGCCGGTAGACGGTTCTAAAATCAACAATCGGGGTTTCTCCGTGCCTATCTGGCGGAGTCTGGCAATAGAAAAACAATTTCCTGGGCGTTCCCGGCAAAAAACTCATTTCCAAATGCTGGGGAATGGGCAGGTGCGCTGGCAACTCCGTGGACGAATACACATAACGGGTTCGCGCGTTGCGGGGCGCCGTTCCCCGGTACTGATCGTAAAGTTTTGGATCCAGCGTCAAAGCCAATTGCTCAAAATCCTCAGGACTGGTCAGCCCAAAACCTTCAAACAACAAGGCGCCGTGGCGGAGCAAAGGCTCCACGGTCCATTCGCTCCAGGTGGCGCGGTGCAAGCCCTCCAGATCAGCAGGAAGGACGCGAAAGGGCAAAGTGGTTTCGCTCAAGATTCTGAAAAGGTAGAGAATAGCAGGCGAATGAGGAAGTGCCAGCGCTGCTCAATGAACCGATCACCCTTCGGCCGGCAATTCTTCCTGAGCAATAAACAGGGCCGACGAGCCCGAATCCAGCGATTTTTGCAGCCTGTGATGAAGCTTAACCAGACGAAATGAAACCGCAATAATGTCTTTAGATTCCAGCAATAAGTTGAAAAACAAGCCGCTGTTCTTTGCACTGTATCGGCGATCCTGGATGCCAGCGGCCTGCTGCGTCAAGAGTTCCTCCAGTCGGTTAAGTAGGGCGCGCTTTTTTTCGTTGAGCACCTTTTTCTGATCGTAGCCGGAATGCTGGATCGTGTTAGCGCACTCTTTCAAAAAAGCGCTGAGGCGCTTTTGAATTTCTAATACCGCCTCCAGTTGTTCGGGGTAGAGGGGCAACAACACATCGTTGACGTGCTTGCGGGTGAGCTGGACTACCTGCGCACAGGAGTCAATCAAGTCTTTCTCCAAATCGGTGTTGAGCAGCAGGGCCCGGCTGCCCTCCGCATGCTTTTCGCGCACTTTGCGGATAGCGTTGTAGGTTGTCTCGCGCAAGGAGCTGCGTGCCACCGATAGTTGTTTAACACCCCGCTTTGCCTGGGTCAACCGCTGGGGGTCTTCATGGCTTAAACCGTCAATGGCCAGCGAGTATATGGCGGCCACTTCTACAAGAGCCTCAGCCGTCTGCAGCCTTACTTGCTTAATGAGTTCCTGCGCAGAAAGCTCAGACAGCGAGTCATCCAAGGCTGCCGTGCGTTCTTTGCGCTTCTCCGTGCGTTTGTGGTAGCGGAAACTGGCAACCAACCCAAAAATAGCCAGGCCCAAGAGCGAGATAACAGCCGTACCCTCAAATCGAGCTACCAGCAAGGCAATACCGGCTGCCACAACAAACGCCACTAATGCGGTTACGAACCAGCCACCAACAACTTGCAAGACCCCGGCAACCCGGTACACGGCACTGTCGCGGCCCCAGGCCCGGTCGGAAAGCGAGCTGCCCATGGCCACCATGAACGTAACGTAGGTAGTAGAAAGCGGGAGTTTGTAGGAGGTAGCCAGCGCAATAAGAACACTGGCCACGGTCAGGTTTACGGATGCGCGGACCAGGTCAAAAGAGGGTAAATCGGCCGCTTTGAGCTGTTCTGCCGCTTTGTTTTGACGGAAACGCCCTTCTAAATACTGTTTCCAGGTTGCCGGCAACATGCTGGAGGTAACCTTAGAAGATGCCGTAATGGTACGAACGATGCTGCGCGAAAGAATGTTGGACTGAAAGCGCTCGCTCCCCTCTGCCTGGCGGCCAAGGTTTACTTCCGTTTCGGTCACTGTTTTGGCTTTCTTGGAGGTCCATAAAGTAAGGACCATCACCAATCCGGCCAGATACAAGATCAGCGGCTGAGCTGCCGTTTTGCCCGCCAGGCTGTCCATCGGGAAACTGAGGGCGGGCACCCCTGAACCTGACCACGACTTGAATGCCTCGTACCCTGCCAGTGGAACCCCGATAAAATTGACCAGGTCATTTCCGGCAAACGCCATGGCCAGGGAGAAGGTCCCGGCTAGCACAACCAGGCGCAACATCGGTACTCCCAACTTTTGGAGTATGTAAGAAAGGACCGTGAACACCCCCATGGAGCCGAACAGCAAAAGCATGGGACTATCGGCAACCCAAGACAAAATGCCGTGGGGAAGCAACTTGGAATCCTTGAGTCCCTTAATGAAGAGGAAGTAGGTAATGGATGCGAGCGCAATACCCGACCAAAGCACCCCAATGCCGTGCAAGTGGCGCTTGTACTCGAAGGTGAACAACGCCCTGGCCACATATTGCACCAAAGCACCAATGCTGAAAGCCAACAAAACGGATAGAAAAATGCCGCTGATGATTTCTGTGACTTTGCCCTGGTTAATGTAGGTAGAGAGCATCTGTGGGGCATCGGGGTTGCCCATCATCTTAACGACAGCAACCGCTACCGCGGCTCCGAGCAATTCAAACACAATGGAAACCGTGGTAGACGTTGGTAGACCCAGCGTGTTGAACGCGTCCAGCAACAAAATATCGGTCAGCATCACGGCCAGAAAAATGACCATGACTTCGGAGAACATAAACTGGCTGGGATTGAAAATGCCGCTGCGAGCCACCTCCATCATTCCCCCGGAAAAACCCGCGCCCAGAAAAATGCCAACACTGGCCACGATCAGAATCGTGCGCGGCTTGGCTACTTTAGACCCAATGGCCGAATTCAGGAAATTAACAGCATCGTTGCTGACCCCGACAATCAGGTCAAGAAGCGCCAACAGGAGCAACAATCCGACAATAAGCTGGTAATACTCCATAGAGCCCTTTGTAGCAAGCCCTAATGGCTGTTGATCCCCACCTTTGAACTGGCTGACTCAAAAACATGGCAAAAATACGCGGGCAATGTTAAGGGAATGTTTCCTCGTTGCTGCATTATTTAGACAGACTTTAACCTGGATGGGTCCAGCTGTCCGATGTTTGCGCGGAAGGAGCTTATCTTTAGGTAGCAACCTTTAGGAGAATTGTCCCTGCAAACGTCCTGTTTGTTTTTGCGTACACTATGACCATGACTGATACCGGCAATTACCAATTGCTTCTGGCCAAGCTGGAAGAGTTTCGCCGCAAGTACTACCTGAATCAATTGATTCGGGGCGCCTTGTTTGCTTTGGCGGCGGTTTTGGCGGCGTATCTGGTCATCAGCGTGCTGGAATATCGGTTTTATTTTCCCGTTGGGGTTCGGCAATTGCTTTTTTTCGGGGGAATGGCCTCCGCGCTCGGGCTGCTCGGGTACTGGATCGGAAGGCCATTGCTTCACTACTTCCGGCTCGGTAAAACCCTGAACGATCACGAAGCTGCGCGGCTAATCGGGTCTCATTTTCAAGAGGTTGAAGACCGGCTGCTCAATGTGCTGCAACTGCGGCAACAAGCGGACGGCGCGGCGGACAGCTCGCTGATTCTCGCCTCCATCAATCAGAAGATCGAGGCCATTAAGCCGGTTCCTTTTACCCTGGCCATTGATTTAAGCAACAACCGGCGCTACCTGAAATACGCCCTTCCCCCGGTATTGGCTTTAGTTTTCCTGGTTTTTGCGGCTCCGAACGTGTTGCGCGAGAGCAATACCCGGCTGCTGCGCAACGGACAGGTATTTGAACGGGAGGCTCCTTTTCAGTTTACCGTGCGCAATGAGTTGCTGGAAGGCATTCAGTTTCAGGACTTTCTGCTGCAAGTTGACGTGGCCGGTCAGATGCTGCCGGAGCAGGTTTCGCTCGTAATGCGAGGTTCTGAAGAAGGGCCGTACCGCATGCAAAAATTCAGTGCCACGGAATACGGATATACCTTTCACAAATTGGCCGGCGACGTTGTTTTTGCTTTTGAGGCCGCCGGATTCCGCTCGCGGGAGTATACGCTCAAAGCCCTGGCTTCGCCCGGGCTTCAGCGTTTTGAGATTCATTTGGACTACCCGGCCTACACCGGTCGCAAGGACGAGATCATTCAGGGAAGGGGCGACGCTTCTGTTCCTGTGGGCACGGAGGTAACCTGGATTCTGCAAACCGAAAATACTGAGCAGGTTGGACTTCGCTTTTCTGACAGCCTTTACGTGGCCGAGCGCCGTGGACGTGGGGAGTACCGCTACAGTCGGCGCATCACAAAAGATGAAGTGTATAAAATAGGGCTGGGCAATGGAGACGTGAGCACTCGCGACAGTATCGCGTTTCGGATTGCCGCGGTGCAGGATCAATTCCCCAGTATTCAGGTGGAGCGTTTCGAGGATTCTACCAACCATAAGTATCTCTATTTTTTAGGGGAATCTGCCGACGATTACGGATTGCGAAACCTGAATTTTCACTGGACCTGGGAATCTGCCGATGGGCTCGGGGAACGCATGGTGGTAGAAAAGGGGCAAGAGCCTATCGGACTTTCAGCGGGCCAAAAGCGCGCTGCGTTTTCGCACCACATCGACCTTGGTCGTATCGGACTTAAACCCGGCGACCGGGTGACCTACTATTTTGAGGTGTGGGACAACGACGGCGTCAATGGCTCTAAGTCATCGCGCAGCGCTGCAATGACTTACGAAATGGCTACGCTCGAAGCTTACGAGCAAAAGACGGAAGCCAACAACAGCGACATCAAGGACAAGCTCGAAAAAACGCTCAGCGACATTGACGACACGCGCGAAGAAGTGGATCGGCTGCGCGAGAAGTTGATACAGAAGAAAGAGCTGGATTGGGAGGATCGCAAGAATCTGGAGAACCTGGTGGACAAACAGCAGCAGATCCAGCAAAACGTGCAGGACATTCAGGAAACTTTTCAAGAGAACATTCAGCAGCAAAGCGACTACAAGCAGTACGACGAGCAACTGATGCGCAAGCAGGAACAGCTCCAGCAAATGTTTGAAGAAGTAGTCAGTGATGAGCTCAAGGCGCTCTTTGAGGAAATGGAAAAGTTGCTCGAAGAGTTGAGCAAAGAAGAAGGTCTTGAGAAGTTGGAGGATATGTCGTTGAGCGATGAACAACTCGAAAACGAGTTAGACCGGATGTTGGAGCTGTTCAAGAAGCTGGAGATGGAACAGAAGATGGAAGACATCATCAGCAAATTAGAAGAGCTGGCTGCCAAGCAGGAAGAATTGGCCAACGAAGCTGATCAGGAGGCGAGCAATCCGGAGGAACTTGCTGAACAACAAGAAAAACTCAACGAGCAATTTGACAAGCTCCAGGAAGAATTAGACAAGTTAGACGAGCTGAATGAAAGCCTGAGCAAGCCTGAGTCCTTGCCGGAAACGGGGCAACAGGAAGAGCAGATTGAGCAGGGCATGGAGCAGAGCCAAGAGCAAATGGAGCAAAGCGCCGGCTCCAAGAGTGAAGGCAAGCCCAAGCAAAGCCAACAGCAAAAGCAGCAGGCCGGCGAGCAAATGCAACAGAATGCGGAGCAGATGCGGGAGATGGCCGAACAGCTCAACAGCGCACTTTCCGGGATGCAGCAAGAACAGACGGCCGAAGACCTGGATGTCTTAAAGCAGCTTTTGGACAACCTGATCACGCTGAGTTTCGATCAGGAAGCCCTGATGCAAGAGTTGGACCAGGTGCAGCCCACCAATCCGCGTTATGTGGAATTGGTGCAGGAACAGTTCAACATTCGGGAGGACTCCAAAATGGTCGAGGATTCGCTCATAGCGCTGTCTAAACGGGTCTTTGAAATTTCTTCGTTTATCACGAGGGAGCTGGCCGAAATGAACCGCTATATGGAAGATGCCATGGGCAAGCTGAGCGACCGCCGGTTAAAAGAGGCGGGCGTAGATCAGCAATTTGTCATGACCAGCATGAACAACCTGGCCCTGATGCTCAGCGAAGTCATGGACCAGATGCAGCAGCAGATGGCCAGCCAGATGTCCGGTGACCAAATGTGCCAGAAACCCGGCGGTGGCAAGCCGTCAAATGCGCAAATGAAGGAAATGGGCGACCTGCAGCAACAGCTCAACAACCAGCTCCAACAATTGAAAGAAGGGCAAAAGCCCGGCCAGCGCAATCCGCTCGGCTCCCAACAATTTGCTCAAATGGCCGCCAAACAAGCTGCTATACGCAGGGCGTTAGACGAATTGGGCAAACAAATGAACGGTACGCAGGAGCAGGGCGATATGGCCAAAGAACTCAAGGAGATTGCCGATCAAATGGAGAAAACCGAAGAGGATCTGGTCAACAAAGTGTTTGACTCGGAGATGCTCATGCGGCAGCAGGAAATCATGACGCGGATGCTCGAGGCAGAAGAGGCCCTTCGCCAGCGCGAATTGGACCCCAAGCGCAAAGGCGAAACCGCTTCCGATGTTTCCCGCGAACTTCCCCCTTCGCTCCAGGAATACCTGAAAAAAAGACAGGCAGAAATTGACTTGTTCAAAACTGTTCCTGCCGACCTGAAACCCTACTACAGGGATCTAGTAGAAGAGTATTTGAAGGGTCTCGAGTTCTAAGGGCGCTTAGGACAGCGGACAGAATGGTTTGTGTTTCAAGGCTTGAGATGAACTTTTTGGGTTTCAGGCGGCTATTTTTGCCGAGCTTTTAACCTGACTGGTTTTCCACAATAGTCTTGGAAACATGGGTTTTAAACACTGACATGCTATTCGCGCCCAAAAAATCTGTTTCTTTTCCATGAACTTTAACAAGGTGAACCTTAGAACCACGGACAACAACATGATTTCGGACCTCAAACGCCATGAACTGGTCCTGGCCAGTATTGCCCACAGCATCACAGAAGTGGAGCCCTTTGTCTGTACCGTCTGTGCTGAACTGGAGGTGCAGGAAGAATTGTTTGGCAACATTCTCGTGGCTTTAACAGAAGCTGTGAACAATGCCATCCATCACGGCAATGGTTTAGACGCACAGAAGAGCGTCCATGTCCATGCCCGTATCGACGGTCGCATATTGACCTTTATTATCCGTGACCAGGGTCCAGGCTTTGATTACAACAACCTTCCCGACCCAACTTCTCCGGAAAACCTGGAGAAGCCTTCTGGCCGTGGCGTTTTCCTCATGAGCCAGCTTTCTGATCTGGTCATTTTCAGCGATCGCGGCAGCACCGTTGAGGTGCAGTTTAGGTTGTAGAGCGGGGTGTTTCTCATCGGCTTTTAGTCAGTTGCTTTGCTGCTTTCGGCGGGACATCTGCTATCTGCTTGTTTCCATCTGTGTGGGGTCTGTTTATTTTCGTGCTCATGGATCTGGAGTTTGATCGCGACGATGCACCACAACTGCTGGTACAATTCTTCTCTGAGGATATTGAGTTCAACGTGGAAAACGAAGAGGTTCTGGAGCGTTGGTTAGGGGAAACTGCCGCCCATGAGGGTTTTACAATTGACGAAGTTACTTATGTTTTTAGTTCCGATGAGTATTTGCTATCTATAAACCAGCAGTTTCTACAACACGACGATTTTACAGACATTATCACGTTTCCTTACCATGAGGGGGGTTCAGCGATAAGCGGGGACATCTACATCAGCGTGGAGCGGGTTAGGGAAAATGCCGCACAGTACCGCGTTCCGTTTTATGAGGAATTGCTCCGTGTCATGGTGCACGGAATGTTGCACTTGGTGGGCTATGTCGATGCCACGCAAGAAGACAAAGCATTCATGCGGGGCAAGGAGAATTTCTACCTGGCTCGATATCCCGGCTGAGGGGTTGGTTTGGCTGAGTGGTTGGTTTGGCTAACCTCGCAGTTTAGCTCAGCACTTAGTCTTTCAGAGAGCTTAGTTTTGGGGAAGTATCGGGTTAAGTAAGGGTACTACTAAAAACCCCGGAGACAAGGCATGCCCAATTTTTAACACCGGAGATTACTCTTGTAAATGAGGATGTTAAAAATTGGGCTCAACGCAGGATACGGGGTTTTTAGGAGTACCCTTAAGCTTCTTTTACCCTTGCTACCGTGCTCGCTATGCACTTAGGCCCGCACTGGCTATACTCCTTCGTTCATTCGGTTCGATTTTCTCCACAGTCTCCTCATTCGATGACTCGTATCCTGCCAGCTCTTGCTATTCTGTTTGTTTGTCTGGTATTGGTTGCTTGTCGCTGGCCGGCACTAAATTTTCCACTGTTCTGGGACGAGCTCGGCGTCTATGGTCCATCTGTTTTCTACTTATTAGAAAATGGTGTCGACTTTCAACCCAAATCTCTTGATCCCGAGTTGTCGCGGGGTCACCCAATGTTGTATGTATATGTCAACGCCTTGGTCGGATCGGTGTTTGGAGCTACCGGTGTTGTGCTGCATGCATTCAACCTTCTGATCGCGTGTTTGGTCCTTTTAGGCACTTTTGCCCTGGGCAAGAAGGTGCTTGGCACCGCCATAGGGGTACTCGCTGCAGCTATCCTGAGTGTCCAACCCATTTTTCACGCACAAGCCACGCTCATATTGCCGGAAATGGCTTTGGCCTTAGCAGCTTTGGGCATGCTTTACGCCTACCTGACGCGCATGCCCTGGATGTATCTGGTTTCGGGAGTAGCGGCAGTATGGTTGAAAGAAACAGCCATTTTTATTCCTCTGGCGCTAATCATGCACCGATTGTTAACCCTTCGCTTGCGAAGGGTTCCGGTTGCGCAAGTCGGCACCTTGCTTGAAGTATTACTGTTGAGTCTTCCCTGGGTTGCCTTTGGGGCTTTTCTGCTTCTGCAAAAAGTTCAAAATGGGTGGTTCCTCTTTCCCTACCATACTGGGTTATTTGACTTTAGCCCGCTTGAGGTGCTCAAAAAATTTAGGCGCTTCCTGAAGTTCCTCCTCCTTGACCAGGGCCGTTTTGTTTGGAGTGCCGTTCTGAGCATTTCTTTAATCCTGGCTGTTAAGAAAAAGCAGCTTTCATGGAGAAAATGGTTGGATCATCCGTACTCGGAGCTCTACACTGCATTCTTCTTGTTCGGCTTCCTACTGGTGGGTTTTTCTGCGACGAACGCCTACCTAAACCGCTATTTACTCTTGCTCTTTCCCCCTCTAGCCTTGGTAGTAGCTGCCCAACTTTACAGCATCTGTCAGACCTTGTTAATGGGGTGGCCAGCCAGTAGGCGTGGCTGGGTGATCCCTACCTTCTTGCTCCTTGGCTTTCTTTTTTTGGGCCTGCCATGGATTATTCCTGTTCGGAAGTTCGTTTATGACGAACATCCCTTCTTTGAACGCCACTTGATCCTTACCCAAATGGCCGTCCAGGAGATGATGGAGAATGAAGAATACCAGGATTGCCATGTGCAATGCAATTGGCCCATTCACACGGCGCTTGAGGACAAAGAGGCTGGTTATCGCCAGACCGAATTACCCTTTTACCTTCTTGGCCCAAATGATACTTTAGATTATCAGGTTCGGTTAGATCCGGGAAGTTATTCCTATCCCCCTCCCCCCAATCGATCAGAGGTTTTTAAGACTATCGAGTATCACGGAATGACCTGCACCATTTATCGCCGCAAGTAGGTCCATTTTTAGGCTGAGGCTTTCATTCTCTGGCGTTGTCCATGTTCCACGTGGAACATG
>CAYSDI010000045.1:0-13016 GCA_964429745.1 uncultured Chitinophagales bacterium
GATGCGTGGCTCTTAGCGTTGAACGAAGACGGCACATGTGATTCAGCGAGTTGTTATCCCTGGCTTTTTACCGGAATAGAGGGGCTGCCGTTAGAAAACCTGGATGCATTCAAAGCCTGGAGCAGCGGTGACGCCATAAACGTATCGTTGACGGAAGCCTCCTTGGTGCACGCTGAGGCCCGCCTGGTGGTCATGAATGCTGAAGGCCGTAAGCTAACAATGGAGATCCCAGTCACGCAAACACAGCAATCCATCCCGACACCGGGATGGTCATCGGGGGTTTATTTCGTTGTTTATCAGAGCCCGAAAGGAAAGATGCTGCGCAGGGTTTGGGTACCGTGAATGTGTTGCAGCAAGGCACAAATTCAATCATGATAGGTCTGGTCAATGAGCTAACCTGGCTAGTAAACGCCCTCTTTTGGGCAGCAGTTTTTTCAAGCGGCGCTGAAAGGCTTACCAATTATTCCGTTTCGTTTTCTTGTTTAGAAACTATGCGTCTATGAGGGTAGCCACCTCCTTTTCTTTAGCCGTAAGTTCTTCGAAGATTGCATCCAATTGCCGCTTAGCGATTTCTGCCCTTTCGCCCAGAATTGTAAACTGCCCGGCTATTTTTCGCTTTGCTTCGGATTTTGGATGCAGCCCTTCACTCATGCAAAGAGCACGATCCTGACTGTGGATGCGACTGTTGAGCAAGTCATAGGCAGGACTCAATTTGAAGTCTCCCAAAGGGGTCTCTATGAGCGAGAAATTCTTGAAAGGTGCATCTCCATTGGAAATAAAAAAGTTGAAAAGAATTAGTTTATAGCGTTTGGGCGCATCTACCGTGTAGGCCGGCACATGGGCTTGCATGAGCCGGAACAAATCCAGATGATTGCTCAGGTACTTATAGTCTTTTCCGTGAGTCTGCGGTGTTCGACCGGCTAGCGCGGTAAAATCCTCCTGCGTCCATTTGCTGTCTTATTTTCGTACATCGTATCGTTTGGTGAGGAATGCAGGTGCTCCATCGCGGAAGAAAAGGAGCGCATTTTTTGCGGTCTCTATAGCGTATACATGCCGAGCCAACTGCATGCTGAGGTGCTCATCGGGTTCCGGGTAAACGCAACGTCCGTTTTTTCATTGCTGGCTGGGGATTTATAGGGCAGCAGGTGGCTGACCGAACGACTTTCGAAAACCCGTTGCCGCGCAGTGCTGCTGTAGGGATGGTGGCCTGCTTTCAGAGTGCCAGGGCATCGTGTGATTTCAAGCATGGGAGTTCCTGCATTGTGCCGCGATGGCGCCTATATTGTCGCGACGGGCTATATGCAGGGGCAGACTAAAGTGATCTTCTGATCTTTCCGCGTTTCGAGACAGACCACTTCTTTGCTGGTGCCTTCGGGCAGCAAGTTGTAGAAGCAGGCAAAGAGTTGGTCGCTCTCAAACTCTTGCTGGCTCTTTGACAGGGTGGGGCTGATGGCCGGTCAATTGGCTCCAGTAACCCAAGCGTCCGTATACCTAAATGCGACCTCCCCTAACTTAAGGCCGCCAACCACTGGTCGGAACAACGCGCAGTGCTGTAGCGTCGCGCGCCTTGCTTTGATCGAGGAAAAAGGGAGGGATATTGCACTATCTGTATAAATTTACGACAAACTTCCGCACCATGCCTTATTCCATCGGAACCAAAGAAACCCCATTAGCCCTCAAAACACCCCCGCTGAGCTCCGACTACACTATGCATAACGATACCAAAGATGGCAGGGAAATCTTAGTGTGCACGGTGGGTAAAACGGTACTGCACTACGACATCCGCTGCCTTCACGATTTGCACGCGATGCTCAAGAAAAGCGGTGATTGGATGGAGCTGGGCAGTACCGATGAGCAAAAGCCGGCCAAAGAGGCAACAGTTGAGGCGTGGGGCCGCTCAGAAAGCAATCCGCTAGGCGGTTGGTACGGTCTTAAAAAAGGATTCCGGGGACGCTTTGGTATGTACATTCCGCCGTTGATGGAGGCCTTGGGGCTTGCCGAAGTGACCCATGAGGCAAAGAACAACAAGATGAGAGCGAAGTAGGTTGGATGATTAACTCGATGATTTAAATACTCATAATTATATAAATTTTTGATCGAGAATTGCAATTATCCCTTTGTTGCCTGGCAAATGGCTTCTATTGAAGGGGCAGACCTTCCTAATCTTGAATGAGTTTGGGCAGCATCAATTAGATGCCAATATTGACGTGCACCCAGCTGAAAATTTTGTTTTGAGGGTATCACAGCATCAAAAAGCGGATTTAGCTGGTTTTGTTGACCTGGACAAAGGGATCTTGGTCCTGTTTGTCGGGATTTTGCCCTTGCTACATAACTGTAGAATAGTTGTAAATTTGGTAGTACCACCATGCTTGCTAGCAATCTTGAATTTCCAACAATAGTGAGCTACAAAAACACTATTAGTTATGTTCTTTATCAAGCGAGGATTATCACGACCAAAGGTGTGTTTCTAAACGTTAGCACTTTTCTCTTGATTTTAGGAGTACCCCTTACAGAAATATTGTCGCGCAACTATAATTCATTCACCGGTAGGAGCAAACTCGTCATTGTCTAATTGGACCACTCCTTTCGGACATGTCTACTACCTTAACTCCATTCGCCTTACAACTTTCTTAACTGCACTAAAATGATTACCCAAAACATCAATATACTTCTTGCCGACGACGACAATGCCGATTGTCTGCTTTTCAAAGAGGCTCTGGAGGAGTTGCCGGTTACTGCCAGTCTTACCATTGTAAATAATGGCGAACAACTGCTAGAGGAACTCACAGGAAATGGAAGTAAGCTACCAGATGTGCTTTTCCTGGACCTTAATATGCCGTTGAAAAGCGGTTTCGTTTCTTTAGGAGAGATAAAGCGCAGTATAAAATTGCAAAGCCTTCCGGTTGTGATATTCTCAACTGCCTCAGGGCAGGAAACAGTCAAGTCGGTTTTTAGAGATGCTGCACACTATTACATCTGTAAGCCTTCTGATTTTTCGCAACTTAAAAAAGTAATTTATGAAGCACTAACCCTTGTTACGCAGGAAGGTAATCCTCTCCCGAAAACAGAAAACTTTATGATTACAGGAGATTCCATTATAATTCCCGATAAAAAATGAAAGCCAAATCACCAGAAAAAGTATCTCCTACTAAAAAGGAAGTTCCGGAAAACACGTTCCCGGTGGTTGCCATTGGTGCCTCTGCAGGAGGACTGGAAGCTATGATGGAACTCTTGATGAATCTTTCTCCCGATACGGGCATGGCGTTTATATATGTACAACATTTGAGTCCTGATCATAAAAGCATGTTGACGGAAATCTTGTCGAAAAAGACAAAAATGAAGGTTCAGGAAATTGACGACATGGATCTAATTCAACCCAATAATGTTTTTGTTATTCCATACAATAAAGGAATTGAAGTCACTGACGGGCACATAAAGTTAATCCCGCGTTCTGAAACAAGTACACCCATTTCTATTGATATTCTTTTTTCATCACTTGCACAAGCGCAAAAGGAAAGAGTAATAGGCATTGTTCTTTCTGGCAGTGCAAGCGACGGCACGGCTGGTATGAAGGCGATAAAGCACGAAGGTGGATTAACTTTTGCCCAGGATGAGACTGCAAAATTTGCTAGCATGCCCAACTCTGCAATTGGGGCTGGAGTAGTTGACTTTATTTTATCACCCAAAGAAATAGCACTTGAGCTGGAGCGCTTAAGTAAACATCCTTATGTAAATAATACTGTTGTACAGGCTGGAAAGGAAGACCTGATTGACAACAGCAATCCCGATTTAAAAATTATTCTTGGCCAATTAAAGAAAACCACTGGTGTTGATTTCGGCGCATATAAAATGACCACAATCAAGAGGCGTATCATTCGCCGAATGTTGTTGTATAAAATATTAACACTAAAGGAGTATTCTAAATTACTTTCAACAAAAAACGAAGAGATAGATATTCTATATCAGGACTTATTGATCAATGTGACAAGTTTTTTTCGTGACACCACTACTCATAAATATTTAAAAGAGAATCTTCTACCTAAGTTGCTCAAAGGAAAGAATGCGGGAGAGTCTTTGCGTATATGGGTTCCTGCTTGTGCAACAGGTGAAGAGGCCTATTCAATTGCTATGATGCTTCTGGAGATCCAAGGAAGTCAAGGAACCAGCGTACCTGTTCAGATTTTTGCTACAGACCTGAGTGAAAATGCAATAGGCAGAGCGCGGATTGGTATTTATAGCAAAAAAGAATTGGAGACCGTTTCGCCAAAGCGGATTCAACGTTTTTTTACGAATACAGAAGGCAGTTTTCGTGTTAATAAATCTGTGCGTGAGATGTGTGTGTTTGCTCCACATAATATTTTGCGAGATCCACCTTTTTCACGCCTCGATTTTATCAGTTGTTGCAACCTTCTCATCTATTTCGATCTTCCGGCACAAAAAAGGGTGTTCAACACTTTTCATTTTGCGTTAAACAACAATGGGTTTATGATGCTGGGCAAATCAGAAAGTATAAATCAGTCAGCAAACCTTTTTACGGAATATAATAAAAAATATAATATATTTTTACGCAAGACTAACTCAGGCACCCAGAGGTCGCCTGAATTTTCTCCACGCTTAGCGCAGCAAAATTTGCCAGAAAAAATTGGTGCGATAGAGAACAATGGTAATCAAAAGGGAGCATTTTCTATTCATCAAATGGGGCTTGACAAGGCTATTGATGACCTGCTTGTCTCAGAATTTATGCCTGCAAGCGTTGTCATCAATCACCAAATGGAAATTGTACAGTTTCGCGGTATAACCGACTTGTTTCTCACACACCCTAAAGGAAAAGCCACTTTTAATATTTTAAAGAAGGCAAGACCAGAGATTGCATTTGTGTTGCGAAATGCAATTTCAAAGGTAATTAAAAGCAAAAATCGTTTTCGTAAAAGCGGAATTGAAGTAAGTATAAATTCAGCACTAAGAATTGTAAGCCTGGAAATTGTTCCACTTTATGCAGAAGGGGAAGATCCCTTGCTTTTAATTCTTTTCACTGAGCAAGAGCAGACAGAAGGCTATGCGCAACAGGATAAAGGCGGCAAGAACAATTCTCTTGCGAAGGACCGAAGAATAGAAAAATTAGAACAGGAATTGGCAACCGCACAAGCCGATTCGCTAGCCATCTCGCAGGAACACGAAGCGTTTACCGAAGAGTTACAAAGCGCCAATGAAGAGGTAGTTTCTACCAATGAGGAATTGCAAACTGTAAATGAAGAATTGGAAACCTCGAAGGAAGAAATAGAATCTGCCAATGAAGAGCTAACCTCCACCAATCAGGAGTTACAAACACGCAATGACCTGTTAAATGAATCCTACGAGTATTCTGAAGCAATTGTGAATACTATGCACGAACCAATGCTTGTGTTGGGTAAGGACCTCCGTGTAAAATCAGCGAATAAAGCATTCTATAAAAAATTTGGTGTAGTTAAAGAACAAACAGAGGGTGAACTTTTATATGATTTAGGAAACAGACAATGGAACATTCCCGGACTTCGCGAACTGCTCGAAGAAATTATACCTAAAAATTCTTATTTCGATGATTATGAAGTTAACCATATATTTGATAATATAGGTAAAAAGGTTATGTTGCTTAACGCTAGCCGCATTATTCAAAAGACACACCGCGAACATTTGATCCTTCTAATAATAGCTGATATTACTGAGGTTAGAAGGTTGGAAGAAGAAAAGGCAACAAGAGAAAGTGAATTTCTAAATGAGGAAATCCTTGAACGCAAGAAGGAAAAACGAAGGCTCGAAAAAGCCGTTGAGGAAAGAACAAGACAATTAAGGGAAGCTAATAAATTACTTGAAGAGAGCAATTCAGCATTACATAGCCTAAACATTGAGTTGGAAGCATTCACCTATGTTTCCAGTCACGATTTGCAAGAGCCATTGCGCAAGATCCAAACGTTGGCGAGTCTCATACTGGAGCGAGAGCATAAAGGCCTGTCCGAGAGCGGACAGAATTACTTCCGTCTCTTGCAGGATTCTGCAGAACGAATGCAGCGACTTATACTCGATTTGCTCGCCTTTTCGCTCATTAGCGCTGCTGAGCGTAAGTTTGAAGACATACGACTTGGCGATGTAGTTGAGCAGGTAATGTTAGATTTGAAGGAATCCATCGCTAAAAAGAAGGCCATTATTGTGCTAAAGGAAGGCTGTAACGTAACTGTTATTCCTTTTCAATTTCGACAGCTCATGAATAATCTCATGAGCAACGCGCTTAAATTTTCTAATCCCGCTGTACCGCTTAAGATTGTTATATGTGGTAAAATCGTAAATTACGATAAACTGAAGATTGCGAGCCTGCCAGAGCAGGAAGCATACTGTCATATAAATATCACCGACAATGGTATTGGTTTTGATAAGAAGTACAATTATAAAATATTCGAAGTTTTTCAAAAGCTTCATAGTAAAGATGAGTATGCCGGAACGGGCATAGGGCTTGCCATTGTAAAAAAAATAGTTGAAAATCACAAAGGTATTATCACCGCAAAAGGGGAACTTAATAAGGGAGCTTCATTTGATATTTATATTCCTGATACATCATCTGTTCTTTCTTGACCATGAAAAGGCGCGCAGGATGTGCCCTCAAGTAAGCACTCCATGTAAACTCCAAAGGTTGCAATAAGCAAGCCACTATTTCAACAAACGTTCGATGTCCCGGATGTGACCGTAGAGCACCAATACATCCCCTTCGTTCAAAACGGTTTTGGCACTGGCAACGCCTTGCACCTTGTTTTTCATGATCAGGCTTCCGATTTCATTTTGCTCGCGTGTGGTGGTCATGGTGGTCAGCACCACTACGTTGTACTGGTTGACAAAGCCCGTTTCGCCCAGCGTTTTGCCAATGTAGCGCTCTGGCACATAGGCTTCTACAATGTGGTATTCAGGCGAAAGGGGGATGGAATCCAGCACGCCTTCTGTATTGAGCTTCCAGGCCCAGCGGTTGGCGGTTTCTTCTTCGGGGTGCACAATTTCGTCAACGTGCATGGCCTCCAAAACGGTTTGGTGAAGCGAAGAAACCGCTCGGCTGATGAGCCGCTTGACCTTCAATTGCTTCATCATGGCCGTGGTGAGAATGTTGGCCCCTTCGTCTTCGCCAATGGCCACGATCACCACATCAGTATTTCGAAAAGGAAGGCTTTGCACCGCAGCCATGTCGGTAGTGTTCATGCAAATGGTGTGCGAGATCGCTTCTTTGAAGTTCTCTACTTTGTCCATTTTGTTGTCTACGCCAATGACTTCGTGCCCCATTTGCGTGAGTAGGACAGCCAGTGAGGAACCGAAGTTTCCCAGTCCGATGATGATGAATTTCATGGCGCCTTAGTTGATGAGAATTTCGTCTTTGGGATAATGGACATTGCGCGATTTGTGCTGAGGCAGCAGCGAAATCAGGATGCTCAACAGACTTACCCTTCCCACAAACATGGTCAGGATAATGATCATTTTTCCGGGTTGACTTAAGGTAGGAGTTACGTTGAGGCTGAGTCCTACGGTGCTATAAGCAGAAATACTCTCAAAGGTCAAAGCAAGCAACCCTTGATCTTTTTCGGTCATCGATAGAAAAAAAATAGAAAAACCTATGGTTACCAGGGATAGCGAAATGAGCGCAAAGGCGCGGCGGATGGAATTGTTCGAAATCTCCCGGCCGTAGAGTTCTGTTTTGACTTTACCCCTGGCAATGCTGAAGTAGTTCAAGGTTGCGAGCGCGAGGGTGCTGGTTTTAATGCCTCCTCCTGTAGAAGCCGGAGAAGCTCCAACCCACATTAGGAACAAAATCAGCATGAGCGTTGGAAAGTGCAAGGCCGTCATGTCCGCTACATTAAAACCGGCCGTTCTAGGTGTTGCGGAGTTAAAAAATGCCAGACTGAGTTTTCCGTGAAGGGGATGACCAGCCAGCGTGTTGTTCCACTCCAGCATCCCAATTAACAAGGTACCCCCGAGCAGCAATATTCCTGTGGTGATCAGCACGATCCTGGTGTTGAGGTTGATGATCCAGGGAATGTGGACACTTCGACCTTTGGTTCCCGCCGGAATGAGTCGGTCAACGACCAAGTGCCGCAGATATCGAATAAAGTTGAAAGCGATAGGGAACCCAATTCCCCCGATAATAAAAAGCCCCGCGAGGATTAAATGCAGCGGGTAATTGTAGCGAATGCCAGACTCGTAAAGCCCGTTGGTGAACGTGGAAAATCCGGCGTTGCAGAATCCTGAAATGGCATGAAAAACGGAGAAAAACAGCACTTCAGAAGGGCTGCGGAACAGGGCGTGATCCACACTGAGGTAAACGAGGACCGCACCTATACTTTCGACAATGAACGCCAGCGCAATAATCTTGCGCAGCGACTGAAAGACTTCGGCTACTTTGTCTGAACTGGTCATGTCGCGCAGGGCCATCTGCTGCTGGAAGGAGCTTTCGCCACGGAAAAAATAACTAAAGTAGCTGGTGAAGGTCATGATGCCCAGCCCGCCGACCTGGATCAGCAGCATGATAATGACCTGGCCGAATTTGGAAAACTGGGTGGCGGTATCTACCACAATAAGGCCGGTTACACAAACGGCACTGGTAGATGTGAACACCGCGTCTATGTATGAAATGGGTTCCCGGGTAGCCTTGGGCAGCATGAGCAACAGCGACCCCAGGATTACCAAACCCAAAAAACTGCCTACGAACAGACGCGCCGGGTTCAGGTAGGTGGTCTTAGTCGGAAGTCGCCAATCTGAAAATTCGCGGGCAAAGACCCAAAAGATGCCCAGGTATACGAGGTAGTTTGGCAAAACCCAGGTGAGCAGGGCTCCCCCCGTTTGATGCAGGACCAGGAGCAACAGGCCAACAAAATACAGGGCATCTACCCACCAGGCGAGGCGGCGGGGTCTCCACGAACTGATGGCGTATTGTGCCGCGAGTGACAACATGCCCAGTACCAGGACCACAACGTACAACCCTCCCGATCCTCCGGGCAGCGTGATTTTAGCACCGAAACCGTATTCGTAGATCACGGTCAGTAACCCTGCCAGGCTAACCAGCAACGGCATGCGCCGCAGAAGCGAGAATCGGCTGGCGTTGTACGCAGGTCCTGTTTTCATCCGTTTTGCTGCCCCTGTGCTGGCTTACAAGATGGTATCGTCCGCCCAGGCAGCATGTACGGGGTAATCGGTGGTGCAATGCAACCCCCGGGATTCATGGCGCAGTGATGCGCTTTTGGTCACGAGGTACCCAATGGTGATGAGGTTGCGCAATTCGCAAAGTTGGGGAGAAATGGTGGTGCTGTGGTAAAGTTTTTCCGTTTCTGCGCTGAGCAGCCTTAAGCGGCCTAGCGCGCGTTCAAGGCGAACATTGGAACGAACGATTCCCACGTAGCTGGTCATGATCTCTTTGAGCTCCTTTAGGCTTTGGGTGATGAGCACCATTTCTTTGGGCTCGGTGGTGCCCGCGGCGTTCCAGTCCGGGATGCCGCTGGCCAGCTCGGGCAGCGCGTTCAGGGCCAGGATGTCCTGGTAGATGCGGTGCGCATACACCATGGCTTCAAGCAGCGAGTTTGAGGCCAACCGATTAGCGCCGTGAAGCCCGGTGCAGGTACACTCTCCGCAAGCGTAAAGCCGGTCGATGGTGGTTCGGCCTATGACATCTACTTCCACGCCCCCGCAGAGGTAATGCGCGGCGGGCACCACCGGAATCATGTCGCGGGTCATGTCCCAGCCCTTGGTGGCGCAGGTCTGGTAAATCGAGGGAAAATGGTTGGTGAGCTCCGTGGCGGGTATGTGGCGGGCATCCAGGTACACGAACTCTTCACCGCGACGCTTCATTTCGCTGTCGATGGCCCTTGCCACGATGTCGCGAGGGGCAAGGGAGCCACGGGAGTCGTAGCGGAGCATGAACGCTTCGCCCGATTGCGTCTTTAACTCCGCGCCAGCGCCCCGCACGGCTTCTGAAATCAGAAACGAAGGGCTCGCTTCGGGATCATAGAGGCTGGTGGGGTGGAACTGAACAAACTCCATATTGGCAATCTGCCCTTTGGCCCGGTACACCATGGCGATGCCGTCGCCGGTGGCAATGGTGGGGTTGGTGGTGCTCTTGTACACCTGGCCGGCGCCGCCGGAAGCCAGAACGGTGACGTTGGCCAGCACGGTTTCTATCTGGCCGCTGGTCAAATCCAGCAGGTAAGCCCCAAAGCAGGTAATGGGCGAAGTGTGCCGTGTCACGATGCGGCCCTGGTGGTGTTGGGTAATGAGGTCCAGCACAAAAAGGTGGGTATGCACCGTGATGTTGGGCTGGTTGTGGATGACTTCCAGCAGCGTTTTTTCCAGCTCCCAGCCCGTCAGGTCTTTGTGGTGCAGCACCCGATCTTCGGAATGCCCCCCTTCGCGACCCAGGTGGTAGCTACCGCTGTCTTCGCGGTCAAAATCCGCTCCCCAGGCGATGATCTCCCGCACCCGCTCCGGTCCTTCTTTAATGACCAACTCCACCACTTCCGGGTTGCACAGGCCGTCGCCTGCATCCAGGGTATCCGCGATGTGTTTGTCATACGAATCCTTCTGGTAATCCCAAACGGCAGCGACACCACCTTGCGCGTATTTGGTGTTGGATTCATCTGCGCTGGCCTTGGTCACCACGGAGATCAACCAATCGGGTTTTGCCTGGGCAATTTTGAGGGCACAAGTCAGCCCGGCAATGCCGGAGCCAATAACAAGAACGTGAGGCATGGAGGAAGTCCTTAGAGGGTAAGGCTTGTAAAGATGCCGCAAACTAAAGCGTTGCGCAGCCTTAGGCACGACCGCACAGTCTCATGCTCTGGCAGTCAAAATGGCCAGCACAGCCACAATGATCAGTGCAATAAGGATGGAATAGGCAACCATGCCCACGGCAAAAGTGCTGGAGGCACGCCAAAAGCGCTGCCAGCGGGTGCCGCTGAAAATTGCCATATAGACCCAAATCTGGTATGACATGCTAATAGCCAGGTACACGGGTCAGATGACGCAGCGTAATGCGCTCTGTTTGTTGTTGGAAGGCATCCGCTTGGGGTACGGGCATTTCGGGCAGGCGAGTGTCGTCCATGGTACAAAAATAGCCTGTGGGGAATTGGGTTTTCGCACAACCAGCGTTGGGCGCCTCAGCGCAGAGCGAACCAATGCACCGACACGCCATTGCCCAAAAGTTATTAGCTTCACAAGTCGGATTCTCCAACCTGTACCTCCTTGGCCAACGCTACCAAACTCCGCATCAAACAAGTTGACATTACCACCCTGGACGTGGATGCCATCGTCAATGCCGCCAACCAAACGCTCTTGGGTGGCCGCGGCGTAGACGGAGCTATTCACGAAGCCGCCGGCGATGAACTCCTGGCCTATTGCAAACTTCTCGGAGGATGCAAAACCGGTGAGGCCAAAGTGTCGCCGGGATTTAATCTGAAGGCGCGCAATGTTATTCATACCGTAGGCCCGGTGTGGGAAGGGGGACAACAGGGTGAAGCGATTTTGTTGGCCAATTGCTACCGCAATGCGCTGGCCATTGCCCGAAAAGAGCGCTTCGTCAGCGTGGCCTTCCCGGCTATTTCTACCGGAGCATTTGGTTACCCAATGGATGCCGCCACCCGCATTGCCATCAGCACAGTCCGCGAGTTCCTGGAGCAGAACGAGCACGACTTGCGCGAGATCGTTTTTGCCTGCTTTAGCCCCAAGGCCATGCTCACCTATGAGCGCATTCACGACGATGTGTACAGCCATTGACGGCCGGGCCTTGCACCGTCACAATTTTTGACCTACAACTTGCTGATTAGCAGGATTTTGTGTTAGTACACGGCTGCCCCTTCCCCCGCACAGAGCCGGGCAAACTGTAAGCATTCTGGTAACCTTGCCGCCCTACCTTGATCGCGGGCGCGGAGTCCGTTTATCCCGATTCGCGTCATGTGTTGCCAGAACGAAACGTTATTGTTGTATCAGCCGGGGTTATTCCGGTTCTCCTGTGGTTGTTCATCGCGGTGACCCCGCTGCATGCGCAGACCTTGCTCTTTGAGCTTTACCACCCGGAAAACAGCCAGCCTTCTTACCTGTTCGGCACGCTTCACGACCATGGTCTCCCGTTACAACTGCCTGATTATCAGTTAGTTGAGCGAATGGAGGCTTCGCAAGTGCTCGCGTTGGAACAAGTTTCGGAATGGCCGGGCGAAATGCTGGTTGACCATGCGCTGTTTCGCAGCGATCATCAACTGTACGACGTGCTAAAACGCGGCCAGTACAGGCGGGTTTGCCGCTTTTTCTGGCGCAATGGCGGCCTGGAAAGCGATGTATTGGACGACTACCAGCCCGCCTACCTTTCCGTGATGGCGGCGCAGTACCAGCGACGTGAGGGAGTGTACCTGGACTGGGTGCTTCGCGACATGGCGGCCGCCCGCGGCATGCAGGTTTTTGGCCTGGAAAGCATGACGGAACAAATGGCGGTGTTGGAAAGCCTGACCTGGAAGGAGCAGGCGGCGCTGCTGGACGCCATGGTTGATCGCAAGCGCGGTCCGCAACTGAATGCAGAAGCGCTGGTCCAGGCCTACTTGCACGCTGAATTGGACAGCTTGGCAGTGTGGCTGCACGCCTGGGATCACCCGGCGTATCGTCCGGATGTCATTCAGGGCCGGAATCGTTTGTTGGCGGAGCGTGTGGAATCGCTGACGGGCCGCTACTCGGCGTTTATTGGGGTCGGGGCTGCCCATCTGGCCGGTGAAGAAAACCTGCTGGACCGCTTGCGCGCCTTGGGAATCCAAGTCATTCCTGTCTTGCCGGGTGCACCCTATCCTCCTGTTACCCCAGCCGCCGAACAAGTGCCTGAAGCCGAAGCCTTGCAGTTGCCCGCTCCGGAGTAAAAAACCCTTCTACCCGAAGCCTCGCAGTTGCCCGCTCCGGAGTAAAAAACCCTTCCACCCGAAGCCTTGCAGTTGCCCGCTCCGGAGTAAAAAACCCTTCCACCCGAAGCCTTGCAGTTGCCC